>JAIKYE010000021.1 GCA_024683455.1 Bacteroidaceae bacterium | reverse complement strand
CAATGGTACATATATTATATCCATCATCTATGAGCTCCTTATAAGAATAAAACTCGGAAGGCTCAATAACGTAATAACATTTATTTCGATTTATTGTAGCTATAAATATCGATGAGACTATGCCATATATATCGTTATAAGAACCAAAATAAGTTTTGTCAGATGAACGGTCTTGTGGGTTCAAAATATACAAATACATATTACTATTCCTTAAAAGATTAAGAAATACCTGATTCCTTATTTTATATATGGATTCCAAATATATTATTCCATCAGAATCTCTCAACTTATCTGTCAAATCCCAAGAATTCCCTTGATACCACTCCTGAGGTATTTTCTTTTCTCCAAAATCAATATATAATTCTGGAGTAATGGTAGGTGCACCTGCAATCGCGTTATCTACCATATAAATTAGCGATGAAAAGGGTTGCTTAAAACAAGTCTTTGAGTCCATAGAAAAGAACGTATAGTCACAGGAAGGGTGAAAAGAAGCCATTCTTGAGTCAAATTCCATAAACTCTGATACTACATACCCCTTACGATTAATTATTTTTAAATTATGACCAATTGGATGACGACTTCCTAAATTATCAAAATGGTTCATATATAAACACAGATGATTTTCATCCAATACTGTAAACGCGGAAGGAAAAGAACCCAGATGGATCGTCGAGAGATGTTTTCCATTCATGTCATAAGTGACAAGTTTACCATCGCCTTCATCTAAAACGATGACGCATTTATTATATTTGTCATAAACGACATCTGTAGCGGTTACATACTCTCCGTGTCCTTTTCCAGATCTCCCCATACTACAAATATATTTCCCATTCCCATCAAAGCGAATGACAGAGCCCCTTCTACAATCAAGTACAATCAAATCACCGTTATCCATTATTAACAACTTACTAACCTCACCGACAAGTGATTGATCTTTAGTTTCCAATTTAATATAATCGACCTTAGAATAAAGATTGGAATACAAAAGGCATTTTTCGTTATCTATCGTTACTGGCAACGTCTGAACCTCTAGACTATCTGGCATATAATAATCCAATATTTCAGCCTTCTTCTTGCAAGAAGGAAAAAGCAATATGAGAATAAATAGCAGTTTAATTTGTTTCATTTTATTACACCATTGTAGAGGATGTGGCAAAGATTAGAATAACCCAAATGCCGAGTTACTTTGCCACATCCTTATTTTATTCCTAATGATCTTCGCAAGTTGCTATACACTCAGAATAAGTCAAATCAGAGTCTTTGTTTGTTGCGCAATTAAAATAATGTACATAAGTTGTTTTTTGGTATTGGAACTGTCCTTTGGCATTTGGCCCTCCAAGTTTTTTAAATATCACAGAAGCCGTATTACCAACGGAACCACTTATCCAAACTGTTACCGATGAACTTGACTTTAAAGCCCCCATCTTACAAAACCATCCCTCTTTGGGCTCATCTGGGGTCGTGTCTGAATTGGAATTAGAGTTCCCGTTAGAGTTGGAGTTTGAATTTGAACCAGCCTTAGGCTTAGCCACCAGTGAAAGTGATTCCCCGCTAATGCCATAATCTGCTAAGGCATTCTGGATGTTCAGGCCAATACCTGATGCCACAAGGGCCGCACAGCAGTACTGTGCAAATTTTTTTTTGTTCATAGAATTCGTTAATTAATTAAGCTAAATGTTCCCTACTCGTAAGGCTTTTCGGATTCCGCCCCTTTTTCAGTTTGTGTGGTCAAACAAGAATTTGCGCATCTTCTTTTATTTTACCAATCTTTTGGCTTTCGTGTGTTTTTGTGTTTTAATTTCTCCGTAAAGTTATATTTATTTCAAAGTTTCCTCCAAATCTTTTTAATAAAATTTCAAAAAATACTTTAATATCTACTCCATATGTAGTACATAATTTCGAGAAAATATACTCCATTTGTAGTATATAGTGCATGGTGATAACACATTTTCCTATAAAAAGGAGGTCATGCTCCTAATCTGAGCTATATTGCGGATAGGAATTCGTTCTTTTTGTGCGATTCCGATATAGATATATCAGATGGTCTTTAAACAAGAAAAACAAAAAGAAAAAGAAGAATCTCCCCACACCCTTCTTTAAGAAAAAGAAAAAATAAAAGAAAAAAACCACTACTACAACTTAAAGACGATTTTGGAGAAGAATTCTGTTGTAAGTGCTATAATTAACAATTTTTTAGGCTTATATGTTTGTCCTTCAGAAATTAATTACTATTTTTGCACAAGTTAAAAACACAACAATATTATGTAAAACTTGTTTGCGCAAGTATCAGACTACACTTATGAAAAGGATAAATCAAGAGCTTGATCCTGAAATAGAGGCTATAATTGTTGGCATTCATTCAATGGCTAAGTTGAAGAATGTTAGTTGTCTGGTAGTGGATTTTACTACTCGAGAAATTGTCTATCAGTCCAGATCCTTGTTGTATATAGATGAAGCTATGCCTGAGGATAAACACAGGAATTGCCTAAATCCTTACTGGTCTTACGTTCGGGAAGACGTACAGGAACTACTTATCAGGATTAAAGATGACGGTCTAAGCTGTGCCGATTGGCTTTCGCCTGCAGACTTCAGAACTCACGTTTGCACGACGGATTTTCCTATTATTATTGGAGAAAAGCAAGTGTTTGTTCATCAAGAATTCAGCCCGCTATTGATGTGTCAGAATGGAAGTATCAGATTGGGACTATTTGTTATGAGCTCCTCGGCATGTGAGGAGATTGAAAGTTACATAGAAACAGAATCTGGCCTTATCCTTAAATACAACTTTGAGAATAATAAGTACGAAAAGTGTAAGGAGAGGTTCCACCTTACCAGCAAGGAGATGTCTATCCTGAGATGCCTGATGAAGAGAAAGAAAACAGAAGAGATCTCCAAGCTATTAGGCATGGCTGCTAATACCGTAAGGAAGCACCGACGTAATATCTATGCCAAGTTGGGAGCACACTCTAAGGATGATGTCATCATCATTGCCAACAACTACCATCTTGTTTGATGCGAATCTTATAGTCTGTTCCATACGGACTCTTATATGGCCTAAAAAAGGAAAAAGACTAGCCTCACGGTCAGTCTTTCCTTAAACTAAACTAAGTTAAGAAGGTAGTAACATGCTTCATCTACCTAACCATCATGAAAGTGCATGACCATGTGCTATCTCAGCATGAGGGCAGCAAGTGTGCAATTTATTCATCTAACTATTATGGTTGATTACTTTTTTATTATTCAGTTGCAAAGTTACCTCTTTTTATGCATATAATTACTACAAAGAGGTTTGAGATATTTGACAAAAAGTCGGAAAAAATTTGTTTCATATATAAAAACCTTTTAATTTTGCGGCGCAGATAGGACAACATGGAATCTCATATTTATACTATAGAATCAATAATGGAGCTTGTGGAGTCACAAGACTTAGTTGTTATTGATATTACTCAGATGCCTGCATATAACGAGCCCATAACTGCGCCATATGTTATCATGGCCATGAATCATAGTGGGTGGATACGCTCGGAATATGACTTTGAGGAGGATGTCTTTGGCAAGCATGATTTTACGCTTCTAAACCCAGGTCATGTGATGGTAGCTCTTGAGACAAGTGAGGATTATCATGCTACCTTGCTTCTTATGTCTCGCCGATTCTATGGATACCTTGCTGAGATGTATCCTGATAATTATAAATATGTACATTACTTCCAGACTACTTTCCATCTTACTGACAAACAATACGAGGGGATAAACTCCTGCTTTAGGATGATGAAGACGCTGAGTGCATTGGACCATCCTCTTCGCGATAAACTCTTGGTTTCACAGCTCGACATTATGGCACATCTTACAGAGATATACTGCACTGAGAATGGATTCGCTCCTGAAACCAAGAATGGGATAGAACAATTACTTCTCCGTTTTCATGCGTTAATAGCTGAGAATTTTCATAAAAGCCGTGAAGTGAAATTTTATGCAGAGCAGCTATGTCTGTCACCGAAATACTTTGGCAGTGTGGTCCGTCAGGCTTTAGGATATAGTGCTGGTGAGTTGATAGCACGGTACGTAATGGTTCAGGCAAAACACTTGCTGCGTCATCATCGCAAGTTGACCATCCAACAGGTGAGTGATCGGCTGGGTTTCTCTAGCCAAACGTCCTTTGCTCGCTATTTTAAGAGCCACGCAGGGCTGTCGCCCCTTGATTATAGAGAAGGGAAATAATGGTTTCTTTCCTATAATTAGGATCATCGGCCCGCATATCATAATCTCTTCTCCTTCTTTTTCTCAATCAATGATGAGATAGTAGTAAGCACAGGTATAGGGTATAATGATGTGTAAATAAGAAAAGACTGACCTCGCGGTTAGTCTTTTCTAAACTAAACTAAACTAAGTTAAGAAGGTAGTAACATGCTTCATCTACCTTTACTAGCATGAAAGTGCATGACCCCATATGCTATCCCAGCATGAAGGCTGCAAGTGTGCTTAATTTTTTTTCTTTCATGTTAGTTTCGCATAACTATTTATGCATTCCGTTTACAAATTTATGAGGTTTTATGCATAATTATACAACGAAGAAGGAAGGAAAGTTTGACAAAAAGTCGGATTTTCCTTGTTTTTTTTTGTAAATTGTGTAATTTTGCCCTCAAAGTTCATAAAATGAGTCAAGGAATTCCTTCTATAGACAGATTAGCTGAACAAATAGATAGACAGGGAGTAGTGGTATATGATATTACCAAAATGCCTGTATATGGCGAATCCTTTGTTATCCCTTATGCTATGCTTACCATTACCTGTAGTGGCTGGACACGTGTTGACTTTGATTTTGAGGAAGTGATATATCGTGAAAACGATTTTTCAGCCTTCCGTCCTGATCATGTATTTACGCCCGTTTCAACCAGTGAGGACTATCGGGCAATGCTATTTATTATGTCAAAGCGTTTTTATAATGTTTTGACCGATATGTTTCCAGATAATTACAGATTTGTACAGTATTATAATAGAAACTACCATTTAAAACCGAATCAAGTAAAAGGGATGATATGTTGTTTTCAACTTCTATCGGCCCTTTGTTCCCTTGGTCATCCAGATAGATTTAAATTGGTTGCATCGCAGGTGGATGTCGTTGCCCATATGATGGAAGTTTATGCTTCGTCAAACGGTTTCGTTCTAGAGACGAAGAGCGGGTTAGATCTGCTGGTGCAACGTTTTCATGTCTTAGTATCCAAAAACTACCATAAGAATCGTGAAGTAAAATTTTATGCTGACAAATTATGCCTTTCGCCTAAATATTTTGGTACTCTTATTCATAAAGCAATGGGCGTCAGCGCCGGTCAGGTGATCACACGTTATGTGATGGTTCAGGCTAAACACCTGCTTCGTCATCACCGTAACCTTACTATCCAACAAATCAGTGACAAATTAGGCTTCTCCGATCAAACGTCCTTTGCCCGTTATTTTAAAAGCCATTCGGGGCAAACGCCGCAGGAATACAGAGAAGGAAAATAACAGATTTCTTTTTTAACAGAAAAAGAGCCATAGAAAGCCTTTCTTAGTACAGGAGAAGGGGATTCTTGCGGAGAGACTTGATATCTTGAATGTTATTATAGATGCTGATGACACCTAATGTTATTAGCATGGTTAATCCTGTGCTGACAATAATGCGAGAGTTCTGTGCCAGCCACAGTAGGAAACCCGTCTGAACCTGGAAAGTAAAGAGGGGTACATCGACAGGCGTACTAAGCAGGAACCCTATGGTAGTTGCACCACTGATGATACCTATCACAAAGACGGCTACCATCGCCATCTTGTAGCGGCGGAGCGTTGCCTCCTGATACTGACGGATATATTCCACGGCATCCAACCGTTTGGTAAGGCGTGCCATAAACTGGTCCTTATCATCAAACTTAGGCGTCTGAGCGTGGAATAGCTCCTCTAATGTTTTATCCTTTGTCATATCTTCAATCTCTCTTTAAGTTTGTCACGACCTCGCGAGAGTTGCTTTTTGACAGCATCCTCAGAGGTTTCTGTAATCTGCGCTACCTCCTTTATATTATAGCCACTTAGGTAGAAGAGGGTAATGGCGGAACGTTCCTTGGGCGGAAGGGTTCGCAGCGCTAAGTAGAGGCTCTGGTGCTGAAAACTGGAATCGGCAGCGGAGGTGCTGATAAGCGCCTTGGCATCATCTATGTTCTCCATAGTCCGGTAACTGCCCTTGTGATTCAGGAACGTATTGTGTGCAATCTTGAAAAGCCAAGAGCGAAACCGCCCCTTGTCCTGATAGCCTGCACAAGAGAGGTATGCCTTCACCAGTGCATCCTGTGCCAAATCGTCCGCATCATCCTTATTGCCACAGCAGAGAGCAAGCAGGAAACCTCTTAGTGTCTCCTGCTCTCGTTCCACATGTGTTATGAAGTCCTCGCGATTCATTTGTTCAACGCTAACGTTAACGATAACGATAACAAACTGTCAACTTTCAATTTTCAACTTTCAACTATTTTCCTCTCCTCAGCCTCAATTTCCTTAGCCAGCATCTTTCTGCCTATTCTGTAATTGATGAGGAATGCAATACCAACAGCAAAAAGGATGAAACCTCCGAGATATATCATATGAAGTACCCCTGGTATCATTCCTCCCATGCAATCGATCCATAAAGCTGCACCCAACAAGGCAATGCCCAAAAAGGTAACGAGGGAACCCCACAACAGTTTATTGAGCAACTTTTCCTTGAGCAGTTTTTTCTTGGGGGAGATTTTTTTTATCAGCTCCTCAATGTCCATATCGGGATACTTCTCGATAGCAGCCAGTACTATCTGTGTTTGCTTGTTTGTCTCGTTCATTTTTTGACGTACGCCCATCATAATACCAACGATAGGCAGAACACATCCACATGCTATGGGAACTAGAAGTTGTACTAATTCGTGTGACATAACCTTTTTTGTTTTTATTGTTAAACTTTTGTCTTTTCTTGAACCGATTGATTTCATCGAGTTTTGTCGCGATTCGGCCATTCAAGCAAGCTTGACGGCTCTCACTGCTCCATCACTTCACTATCATAACAGTTCAGAGAGACAAAAGGTGACGTCATAGAGAAAAAATCAATATTTTTCTATGAAATCTCTAACTAGACGGAAAACGGGTTCGTAGCTATCGAACTTTACAGTCTGGTACGTATCATAGATGGTATGATAATATTGAAAAGCATCGCCCTTCTCGTTCTCCAAGAAAATGCAAGGTACATGGCGGGTGGCAAAAGGGTAGTGGTCGCTATTAGCTGCCAAATCGCCACGATGTAGGCTGGTAAAATACTTTTTCTCGTTGTTGATCTGCTCAAATAGCTGATAGCCACGCATGCCCTCTTCGCTGCACTCGCAGTACTGAACGGGATTGTTGTCGCCAACCATATCTATATTAAAAAGGTACTTTATCTGGCTTAAGGGCACGATGGGATTGTTGGCAAAGTACTCCGAACCGCGCAGATTGGCATCTTCGCCCGAGAAAGAGAGAAAGTACATGTCGTATGGCGGACGGTTCTTGGCATAATAATCAGCCAGCGTGACGATAGCTGCAGTGCCTGAAGCATTGTCGTTGGCTCCGGCGTAGAAGATTTTCTTGCCCAGATTTCCCAGATGGTCGTAGTGTGCCGTGAAGACATAGCAACTGTCGTGTCGCTGCCCTTCAATCTTAGCAATGACATTGAAGCACTCATAGTCCTTTAGGAACTTATTATCTACATCCAGCTTCACGCGCTGCACATCCTTTATAGCTTCGGGTGTTACCCAGATGATGGGCTTATCTACCACGCGATGGCCGTAAGCCTTGAAAAACTTGATGGGTGATGGCCATGTATAGATAAGTCCGGCATTGTTGCACTCGCCAGCCTTTTGCAGACGCTGGAAATCCTTGCTGTGACGATAGGTAAACCAGAATTCGCAAGCCACCAGACAGTTGGCGTACTCTGGTTTTGCCAAGTCGGCAAACATACGGTCGGCATCGTAGTTCAGTGTGTCCACATGATAAACAGGAAATTCACCACGCACGCCAGGAGAATACTCTCTCATGGAGAAGTCCACGCCGGGCGTAAGCTTTTTCCAAGTTTTCCCATCTCTCACGGGAGAGGGGTTAGGGGTGAGGCTTTTCATCTCCATCTTCCCGCTAAAGGTGTTGATGTCCAGTTTGAAGGGCTGCAGTGTGACTTCATCTACGCCCGCTTTTTGGTATTCCTTCTGCAGGAACTTCCCTGCTTTATTAGCACCACCCTTGGCATAGCCGCGCCCTTGATACTTGGCCGAGCTAAGTTCTTTAATCACTCGTTTGTAATGTGACAAATCTTGTGCATTCACCTGCATGACTCCTAAAGCCAGCAGCATAATCAGGAGCCCCCTCCCCGCTCCCCCTTTAGGGGAGTGCTTTAGATTAGAAATAAGCATTGTTAACAAAATGATTTTTTATTTTTCACTCTTTCATTCTTTCATTTTTCAGATGGGTTCCACATGCACGGCTATATGCGTATCCTCTCCGTAGTGGCTGCGAAGTAATTCCTCTACCTCCGACGCTTTGTCGTGCGCCTCACAAAGGGTAATGTTGCCGTCCATAAGGATATGTAGCTCAATGGCATAATGGTTGCCAATCCTGCGGGTGCGTAGGTCGTGCGGTTCTGCTACGCCCTCTACGGATGCTGCTAACTGAAGGATTTCATTCTCTACCTCGTCGGGTAAAGAGTGCTCCATTAAATCACCAATGCCATCGCGTAGCAGGAATACGGCGACCTTGACAATAAACAAACCCACAACAACGGATGCTATGGGGTCTAAAACAGTCCATCGCTGCCCTAAGAAGATAGCGCCGCCGATGCCTAAGGCCGTACCAACAGATGAAAGCGCATCGCTCCTGTGATGCCACGCGTTAGCTTCTATAGCCTGTGATTTCAGTTTACGAGCCTCCACCATTGAGTAGCGAAAAGTTCCTTCCTTCAATACAATGGATAAAAGTGCTGCCCATAGGGCCAACAGGCCAGGAGCCTGTAACTGTACTCCGCCAGTCCATGCCACTATTTTTGTAGCTCCATCATAGACAATTCCAATGGCTACAATCAATAGGGCTATGCCAATGATAGTCATAGCCAGCGTCTCATATTTGCCGTGACCATAGTCGTGCGATTTGTCTTTTGGCTTTCCGCTAATATGTACAAAGACAAGGACAATGATGTCCGTAACAAAATCGCTGAGTGAGTGAATGGCATCGGCCACCATAGCGGCACTATGCCCCATGATGCCTGCTACAAACTTGAAGACGAGCAGTATCACATTTACCAATCCGCCTACAAGCGTTACCTTATATATTTGACGGTTTCTTTCCATCTGGAAATGCAATTTTGCCAACAAAAATACCACTTTATTCCAACAATAGCCATAAAAAACCAGAAAAAGTGCTATATTTGTCGCCGCAAACACGAAACTAATCAACATTTAATCAAAAAATCAATTATGAAAAGACGTTTTCTAGGCTGCTTGTTGGCCTTAATTATGAGCCTTACTGCAATGGCCGAAGTGAAGTATGTGTTTTACTTCATTGGCGACGGTATGGGCGTAAACCAAATTAATGTTACAGAAACATACTTGGCAGCCCTGAAGGGCAAGATAGGTTTTGAACCCCTTTTGATGTCCAGCCTGCCTGTTGTGGGTATGGTAAACACTTACTCTGCCACTAATGGCGTGACAGATTCTGCTGCCGGCGGTACAGCATTAGCAACTGGAAAGAAAACAAAGAACGGAGCTATCGGCGTTCTGAAAGATTTGGAGACCCCCTGTTATAGTATTGCTCAGTGGGCAAAGAATTCTGGTAAGGCCGTAGGTGTGGCTACCAGTGTTGCTGTAACTCATGCAACACCAGCCTCTTTCTTCGGTCATCAGCCCAACCGCAACATGTACTACGAGATAGGAAAGGATCTCTGCAAGAGCGGTTTTGATTTCTTCGGTGGTTCCGACTTCCACCGTCCTTACGTAAAAGAAGGTGAGCCCTCGCTGCATGAGCAGGCTAAGGAAGCTGGTTATACCATTGTAAAGGGTTATAAGGAATATGTAAAGAAGGGCCGTCAGGCAGAGAAGCTCCTTCTTTTCCAGAGCGATAAGGCAAATGAAAAGCTTGAAAGTGAGCAGATTCCATACGCATTGGACCGTACAAAAGACGATCTGACATTGGAGCAGATTGTACGTGCCGGAATCAATTTCCTTTCATCGAAAAATACGGACGGATTCTTCTTTGAGGTTGAGGGTGGTATGATTGACTGGGCATGCCATAGCAACGATATCGGCAACTGTATCAATGAGGTGATTGATTTCGATAAGGCTATCAAGGTTGCTTACGAGTTCTACGAGCAGCATCCCGACGAAACCATTATCGTTATCAGCGCCGACCACGAGACAGGCGGCTTGGTAATGGGCGTAGGTCCTTATGAGATACATACCGACCTTCTGAAGTACCAGCGTAAGAGCATCAACGAGTTGGATTGGATGCTGACTCAGGAATACAAGAAGGCTCCCAAGAAGTTTACATGGACTTTGGTAGAGAAAACCCTGAAGGAGCAGATGGGCTTTGGCGCAGGTATCGATCTGACCGACAAGCAGAAAGAGCGTCTGCAGAACCGTTGGAAGGATATAGAGAATGCTATGGGTGAGAACAAAAAGGTGGAAGAGCGCATCGGCGACCTCTGCCAGACTACCAAACACATCCTTTCTGAGGTGGCTATGATTAGCTGGGCCAGCGGTGGTCACTCTAATGGTTATGTGCCCGTATATGCTGTGGGTCCTGGAACAGAGATTTTCCAGGGTAGAATCGACAACATAGAAATCGCTCCCGGTATGGCTAAAATTGCCGGATACAAGGTAGAATAAGAAGTTATTTAGAACGATATTCTGCAAGCCCGCTGTCCACAATAATGGATGACGGGCTTTTTCTTTAGCTCTTTGGCGCTCGTTGCTTTTCCTGTTTTGGAATAAAAATAAATGAATTTATTTTGTATTCCGCTCACTTATTCGTAATTTTGCAGCCGATTTATGAGCGAAAAAAATATGCAGAGTATTAGAAACATAGCAATCATTGCCCACGTTGACCATGGTAAGACAACGTTGGTGGACAAGATGTTGCTAGCTGGCAACCTTTTCCGCGAGAACCAGCAAACAGGTGAATTGATGTTGGATAACAACGAGTTGGAGCGTGAGCGCGGAATCACCATCCTCTCAAAGAATGTTAGTATTAACTACAAGAATACAAAGATAAACATTATTGACACTCCGGGCCATAGCGACTTTGGTGGTGAGGTAGAGCGCGTGCTGAATATGGCTGACGGCTGCTTGCTGTTGGTGGATGCTTTTGAAGGTCCCATGCCTCAGACTCGTTTTGTGTTGCAGAAGGCGTTGCAGATAGGTCTGAAGCCTGTGGTAGTTATCAACAAGGTAGATAAACCAAATTGTCGCCCCGAAGAAGTTTATGAGATGGTGTTTGACCTGATGTGCGACTTGGATGCTACAGAAGACCAGTTGGACTTCCCCGTAATCTATGGTTCTGCCAAACAGGGCTGGATGGGCGAAGACTGGAGCAAGCCTACAGACAACATTACGTATCTGCTGGACAGTATCCTGAAGTATATTCCTGCTCCCGAGGTGTTGGAGGGAACTCCTCAGATGCTTATCACCAGTCTGGATTACAGTAACTATACAGGTCGTATCGCTGTAGGACGCGTACATCGCGGTACGTTGAAAGAGGGAATGAACATTACCATCGTTCATCGTGACGGCAGCAAGGAAAAAACCAAAATCAAGGAACTCCATACATTTACCGGTATGGGTCGTCAGAAAACTTCAGAGGTTTCCAGTGGTGATATCTGTGCCATTGTCGGTTTGGAGCATTTTGAGATTGGAGACTCCATTTGCGATTATGAGAACCCCGAAGCATTGCCTCCTATCAGCATAGATGAACCTACGATGAGTATGCTCTTTACCATCAACGACTCACCTTTCTTCGGCAAGGAAGGAAAATTCTGCACCAGCCGTCATATCGGTGATCGTCTGACAAAAGAGTTGGAGAAGAACTTGGCGCTGAGGGTGGAAACGCCAGAGGGCTACACAGACCGTTGGATTGTCAGCGGCCGTGGTGTGCTGCATCTGAGTGTGCTCATTGAGACTATGCGTCGTGAGGGCTACGAGTTGCAGGTGGGTCAGCCACAGGTTATCTACAAGGAGATTGATGGTGTAAAGTGTGAACCTATTGAGGAGATGACCATCAATGTTCCCGAGGAGTTTGCCAGCAAGATGATAGATATGGTTACCCGTCGTAAGGGTGAAATGACCAGTATGGAGAGCCAGGGAGAGCGTGTGAACATCGAGTTCAATATCCCCAGCCGTGGCATCATCGGTTTGCGTACCAATATGTTGACTGCCAGTCAGGGTGAAGCTATTATAGCCCATCGCTTTAAGGAGTACCAACCCTTCAAGGGTGAGATAACTCGTCGTGTAAACGGCTCGCTTATTGCCTTGGAGAGTGGTAACGCCTATGCCTACGCTATAGACCACCTTCAGGACAGAGGTAAGTTCTTCATAGAACCTCAGGATCAGGTATATGCCGGTCAGGTGGTTGGCGAGCATGTCCATGACAACGATATCGTGATAAATGTATGCAAGGCTAAGCAGCTGACCAACGTACGTGCCAGTGGTACGGACGAGAAGGCACGTATCATTCCCGCAACCATCTTCTCTCTGGAGGAGGCACTGGAGTACATCAAGGAGGATGAATACGTAGAGGTAACACCAAAGAGCATGCGTATGCGCAAGGTGATTTTGGATCATCTGGAGAGAAAGAGGGCGAATAAGTAGTTGAGAGTTGATGGCTTTGAGTTTAGAGATTTAGATGGAAATAGAACATTTAATACCCACATGGATGCTGATACCTTTTGTGTGTCAGCTTCTGTGCATTGCAGTATTCCCGCTTACTAAGTTGGAACACTGGTGGGAGAATAATATACACAAGCTTCTGGTGTCTCTCTTGCTGGGCTTGCCTGTTGCAGGGTGGCTCTGTATGCATGGATTGACACACGAATTAGAGCATCAAATGGTGTATGACTATATTCCCTTTATCTTGTTGCTGATGTCATTGTTCGTTACCACGGGCGGCATCTGTATCAAGGGAGACTTGATGGCTACACCATTGGTAAACTGCACCATCTTGTCGGTAGGTTATCTGCTTGCATCCTTTATGGGAACAACGGGTGCAGCTATGTTGCTTATCCGTTTGCTTTTGCAGACCAATAGCCAGCGTAAATATACCACGCATACGGTGCTGTTCTTCATTGCTATGGTGGCCAATTGCGGTGGTATTCTTACCCCGTTAGGCGATCCTCCATTGTTCTTGCTTTTCCAGAAGGGTACACCCTTTGGATGGTTTATGGGATTAGCCCCCGAGTGGTTGGTAACGGGTCTTCTGATGCTGACAGTTTACTTTATAATGGACAGCATCTTCTACAAGCGTGAAACGCATGAAAGATTGCGGGCCGATGCCGAAGAACAGGAGAAGATAACTGTTACTGGCCTTATCAACCTTGTATGGTTGGCTTGTGTGATATTAAGCACCATGTTTATTAACAGCACCTATATTCCTGCTATGGGCGAGCATGATGCGCCCTTCTATCTGAAATTGCTCAGAGAGTGGGCTTTCATCCTGATAATCATCCTTTCGATGCTGACAACAAAAAAATCGGTGCGTTTCAACAACAATTTTGCCTGGACGCCCATCTTGGAGGTAGCATGTGTATTCTGTGGTATCTTTGCCACTATGGTTCCTGCACTGATGTATCTGCAACAGCATCCGCTTCCTATAACAGAACCCTGGCAGTTTGTATATTGCACAGGAGCTCTGTCAGCCTTCCTGGATAATGCCCCTACGGCGATGGTATTCCATGCTACAGCCACAACGCTGTCAGATCCCGGAGCTGCCAACCTGGTAGCAGGCGTTTCAGAGCCTTTGCTACGCGCCATTTCCATGGGTGCAGTATTCTTTGGTTCTATGACTTACATTGGCAACGGACCTAACTTCATGGTCAAGAGCATTGCTGAGCAGAACGGTTTTCGTATGCCCAGTTTCTTCGTCTATATGATTAAGTTCTCGCTTATTGTCTGTCTGCCTATCTTTATCTTGGTTCAACTGATATTCCTGTAGAAAAGAAATGAACGTAATAGACATCATAAACAGCAAACAGGGGACAGCATTCTCCTTTGAGGTGCTTCCTCCACTGAAAGGAACGGGAACGCAGAACCTATTCAGTACAATAGAGCGTTTGCTGGAATTTGAGCCCCGATATGTTAATATAACCACTCACCGAAGTGAGTATGTATATCGTGAGGTTGACAATGGCCTCATGCAGCGTCAGCGTATCCGTCGTAGACCCGGTACTATTGCCATTGCTGCAGCCATTCAGCAGAAATATGGTTTGCATGTTGTGCCCCACATTGTTTGCAGCGGAAACAACAGGGAGGATTTGGAGTACATGCTGCTCGACCTTCAGTTTCTGGGCGTAAACGATTTGCTGGTGCTTCGTGGCGATAAGGCCAAGGAGGATTCCAGCTTCCAGCCGACAGGAGACGGACCGGCTCATGCAACAGAACTGATAGAACAAATCAATAAGTTCAATGATGGGCAATTCTGGGACGGCTCAGCTATAAAGGTGCCAGGCGTACCTTTCCAATATGGAGTCGCCTGCTACCCCGAGAAGCATGAAGAGGCTGCCAATTTGGAGGCAGATCTTCAGGCTCTAAAGCAAAAAGCCGATATGGGTGCCCAGTATGCGGTAACCCAGTTGTTCTACGATAACGAGAAGTATTTCCGTTTTGTGGAGAAGGCCAGAGAGATGGGTATTAATATTCCTATCATTCCTGGTTTGAAGCCTCTGGCAAAGTTGAATCAGTTGACGGTAATCCCTAAGACCTTCCATTGCGACCTTCCTTTGGATCTCTACCAAGAGGCTGTCAAATGTAAGACCGACGAGGAAATAAAGCAGGTAGGTATAGAATGGTGCGTGAAGCAGTGCAAGGAACTAATGGAGAAGGGTGCACCCAGTCTTCATTTCTACACAGTAAGCGCTGTTGACAGCATAGCCCAGATAGCTAAACAGATTTATTAAAGAAAAGAGAAATGGCATACGGATTTCAACAGGTAATAGCACAGCAGGGAGTCAAGGAACATCTCTTGCAGATGGTAAGGGATAATCAGTTGCCCCACGCACTGATGTTCTGCGGCCCACAGGGAGCAGGTAAATTGCCCTTGGCGCTCGCCTTTGCCCGTTATCTGTTGTGTACTGGATCTGCGGACAGTGATGCCTGCGGCGAGTGTACAGGATGCCGTATGCTGGATAGTTGGACACATCCCGACTTACACTTTTCTTTCCCCGTATATAAGGGAAAGGCATCAGACCATCCCGTTTCTGATAATTTCCTGGAGGCGTGGCGTAACCAGTTGTTGGAGAATCCATACTTTGATACAGAGATGTGGCTGAACGACATAAAGGCAGAGAACCAGCAGATAACGTTCTATGTACAGGAGAGTGACTCCTTGCAAAGAAAATTAGCGTTGAAATCAAGCCAAGGTGGTCGTAAGGTTGTTTTGATGTGGTTGCCAGAGAAAATGAGTCAGGAGGTAGCCAACAAGTTGTTGAAACTGATAGAGGAGCCTCCTTTGCACACCTATTTCTTATTGGTAAGCGAAGATCCAGAAATGGTATTGGGAACCATTCAGAGTAGGGTACAGCGCATAAACGTTCCCTCCCTCTCGGAAGAGGAGATTGCCAATGCCTTGGTTTCATTACATGCTGTGCCGGAAGAACTGGCTCAGAACATTGCTCATATTTCCAGAGGAAACTATACAGATGCGTTGAAACGGCTGGAAGCGGGAAATGAGCAGCAGCAGTTCTTTGAACTTTTCGTTCAATTGATGCGAAGCAGCTATATGAGAAACCTGAAGGAGCTGCAGGCTTGGACACAGGCGGTAAAGGAATTGGGACGTGAGCGCCAGAAGCGTATGCTGGAGTACTTCCAACGTCTGCTAAGAGAGAATTTTATGTATAATTTCCGTAAGGAAGAAATGAGTTATATGACAAAAGAGGAAGAGCAGTTCGGCCAGAAATTTGCTCCCTTCATAAATGAGACAAATGTAATAGGAATTATGGACGAGCTCTCTGATGCGCAGCGCGACATTGAGCAGAACGTAAATGCTCAAATGGTATTCTTTGACTTCGCCCTTAAAATGATAATACTGTTAAAGAAATAATGGAGTACAACTATAAATGCGGATGTAGGGGACGAGGTCTCTGCGCCAAAGGAAGTAACACAGGTCACTATGGTCAGTTGAACACTTTCAACTATCTTGCAGATATCCCCGATAATCAGGAGGTAACAGACCTTGTTGAGGTTCAGTTCAAGAACACGCGCAAGGGTTATTTTCACAACGTTAATAATTTGCCTTTGCAGAATGGCGACCTCGTAGCGGTAGAAGCAACTGCCGGACACGACATAGGAACAGTTACTCTAACAGGTAAGTTGGTTGCCTTACAGATAAAAAAGGCCAATCTGAAGAGCAACGAGGAGATTCGACGAATCTATCGTGTTGCCCGTTCTAATGACTTGGAACGTTATGAAGCAGCTAAGGCTCGTGAGCACGAGACCATGATTAAGAGTCGTCAGATTGCCAAGGACCTGGGGCTTGAGATGAAGATTGGTGATGTGGAATATCAGGGTGATGGAAACAAAGCTATCTTCTATTACATTGCTGACGGACGTGTGGATTTCCGCCAACTTATCAAGGTGTTGGCAGAAGAATTCCGTGTACGCATCGAGATGAAGCAGATTGGTGCCCGTCAGGAGGCTG
This sequence comes from Bacteroidaceae bacterium, assembly GCA_024683455.1. Lineage (GTDB taxonomy): Bacteria > Bacteroidota > Bacteroidia > Bacteroidales > Bacteroidaceae > Physcousia. The sequence continues at coordinate 56,952 of JAIKYE010000021.1, read as the reverse complement.
GTCGCATTGGCGGTTTCGGCCCCTGTGGTCGTGAACTTTGTTGTGCTACCTGGATGAAGAACTTTATCAGTGTCGGTACCGGAGCTGCCCGTTTCCAGTATCTGAGTCTTAACCCTCAGAAGTTGGCTGGGCAATGTGCTAAGTTGAAGTGCTGTATGAACTACGAGGTTGATCAGTACATAGAGGCTGGCCAGAAGCTTCCACAGCGAGATGTTACGCTGATAAGCGAGGAGGGCGAGTATTATTTCTTTAAGGCTGACGTGCTCAGTGGAATGGTAACCTATTCAACGGATAAACGTTTGGCAGCAAACCTTGCCACAATCCCGGCAGAGCGTGCTCTTGAGATTATTAAGATGAACCAGAAGGGTGAAAAACCTGCCACATTGGAGCAAGGTGGACGTAAAGAGGTGGAACGCCCCGTTGACTTGGCAACTCAAGATGACCTGAATAGGTTCGACAAGAAGAAAAAGAAGAAAAAGAAAAAGAAATCGCATCACCATAATGATGGTGAAGCTAACGCACAATCTTCCACCCCAGAGAAGACTCCACAGAATGCGTAGGCAGATTCTTCTTTTACTGATATCAGTCCTTTTGCTGGCTAACTGTGATAGGAGTACCTTGTTACATTCATACCAGCCAGTCAAAGATAATTGCTGGGAAAGGACAGATACGTTAAGATTTGACCTTCCGGAATTGACCTCTGATGACAATTGTTGTATGTTGTTGGGGCTAAGGGTCACCAATAGTTTTCCTTATGAAAAACTGGTAATAGAGATTGAGCAGAGATACCAGAATCCTATGGGTCAGAGAGTGGACACTGTTTATTATCAGCTAACGGATGAAAGCGGTGACTTTACTGAGAACGGCCTCAATTATTTTCAGTACGAGTCACAGCGCATCCCTTTGGATATAAAGAAAGAACAGAAGGGTGAGATAAGGATTCGGCACCTGATGCATCGGGAGGCGTTGCCAGGAATCATGGATGTAGGCGTTCACGTTATTCGTTAACGTTTCATTCTGTTTCTTCCCGCATCTATCCTCAGAAAAACAAAGAGTAGGATGGTGAATCCCCAAAGGGAAGAACCTCCGTAACTGAAGAAGGGTAGGGGAATACCTATCACAGGGGTCAATCCTAATACCATTCCCACATTTATAAAGACATGGAAAAGAAAGACACTCATCACACAATACCCATAGACTCGCCCAAAAGTGTAGGGTTGTCGTTCAGCCAAATGGATAAGTCGTAATATTAGGGCAAGGAACAGAATCAGCACGGCAGCACATCCTACGAAACCTTCTTCTTCGCCTACGGTACAGAAGATAAAGTCTGTGTCTTGCTCGGGAACGTATTTCAGTTTTGTTTGCGTTCCGTTTAAAAATCCTTTTCCCTGCAGCCCGCCAGAGCCAATGGCAATCTTAGCCTGAATAACATTATATCCGGCTCCCCGTGGATCGTCTTCCAATCCCAGAAGGACACGAATACGTGTTTGCTGGTGTGGCTTCATCACATTATTCAGCACAAAGTTTGCCGAGTAGAAGAAAGCAAGGCTGCCTAATGCGAACATGGCTATGTAGAAGTAACGAACCATGTTGTCTCGCAAGGCACGGAATAAGAGGTAAAGGATGGATGCTGCGCAGACACCTTGCAATACCCACATCACATTGCAGTGAATGAGATAACGAGTAAACAATAATGCCAAAGTGATAGCTAAGGTTCCCCATCCTAAGATGCGCCATCCTACCGTTTTACTCTTTGTATAGACCCATATCATTCCAACAGTGAAGAGGTGGATGAGTATAAGCACCAACGTTTGTCCGAGCGTCATTTGCGGGATACCCAATATTGATTCTTCAGAGAATCGTACCCCTACAACAAAGTATATGACAGCGGCAACAGCAGAAAAAAGGATACTGCCTGGCATTCCTTCACGATAAAGCATTAGGAAGAAGGCACTATAAACAAGGGCACTTCCCGTCTCGCGTTGTAAAACGATTAGCACCATTGGCGTTACAATAAGTGTAAAGCTTATTATAAAATCTTTCCACTTGCTCACGTCAAACTCATACGTACTCATGACTTTCGCCACACACAGTGCTGTTCCGAATTTGGCAAATTCTGCAGGCTGTATGCTGAAGCTTCCTATCTTAATCCACGACATGGAGCCTTTAATATCATGAGCTAATAGTGGTGTGATTGCCAAAAGTACCAGAAACCCTAAATATATAATGTATGAGAGCGACTCTATAAGTCGGTCGTCCGTCATAAGAATCAATGTGCCCAATATGAGGGACGTTCCTATCCAGACAATCTGCATACCGCTTCGTGTAGAGAAATCGACAATGCTTCCACCCTGATCCAGATCATAGCTGGCACCACAGACACTCATCCAACCCATTGCCAGTAGCATCAGGTAGATGAGTATGGTAAACCAGTCGATAGAACTCAATAGGTTTGGACCTTGTGTATTTCTATTCAGATTCCGTCGCGTCATAGACAGTAGGGGTAAAGAGATATTTATGTTCAAAAGCACTGGCCTTTTGCAGGCTACTTTCTGAGAGATGCCCATTGATGTACTGCTCCATCATCAGGGCTCCGATGGGTACTCCGTATGTGGCACCCCATGTTCCGTTTTCTACGTAAACGCAAATGGCAATCTTGGGATTCTCACGTGGGGCAAAACCCATAAAGACACTGTGGTCCTGACCATGTGGATTCTGTGCAGTTCCCGTCTTTCCGCATATTTCATACATGCTGGTATTTGCTGTATGGCAGGTTCCACCTAGAACAGCCTGACGCATACCTTGCACGACGTATTCATAGTTTTTCCGTTCTACCTTGGTATAGTGCTTGCGTGTGTACAGCGTGTCAAGCGGTTGTCCCTGTACCTCCTTGACCACATGCGGAATAATGTAATAGCCTCTGTTGGCAATGGTGGCTCCTAAGTTGGCAATCTGTAAGGGGGTAAGGTTAACCTCGCCCTGACCGATGGAGATACTGATAACGGTTAGACCGCTCCAGTCACCACGGTATGCCTTATCGTAATAGGGAGCATTAGGTATCATGCCACGCTTTTCACCGGGAAGGTCGATGCCCAATTGGTAGCCGAATCCCATGGATACCATGTAGTCTTTCCATGTAGTCATGGCATCCCGAACAGTGGCATATTTCTTCCGGTTTCCGAACATGTAGTACAATCCCCAGCAGAAGTATCCGTTGCAAGACGTTGCGATAGCAGGAATCAGAGGAAGAGGTGAGCCATGGCCGTGGCATCCAACGGTAAGTCCTCTGTTGTGGAAACCATGACTGCAAGGGTAGGCTGTTCCCGGAGTGATGACGCCTTCTTGCAAGAAGGTCAGTGCCTGACTGGTTTTAAAGGTTGAACCGGGAGGATACTGTCCCATGATAGCACGATTGAGTAAGGGCTTGTGCGGGTCTTGGCTCAGAAGTTTCTGACTCTTTCCACGCTGTCGGCCAACCATCATTTTGGGGTCGTAGGTAGGACTGGAAACCATGCACAAAACCTCGCCTGTAGATGGTTCTATGGCCACAATACTACCAAGCTTACCCTTCATGAGCCTCTCTCCTAACGCTTGCAATTTAACATCTATGCTAAGTTTCAGATTGCGTCCAGGGATGGGGGCAAGGTCAAACTTGCCGTTTTGGTAATGTCCCTTGATACGTCCACGGGCATCTCTCAAAAGAATTTCCATTCCCTTTTCACCGCGAAGTTCTTTCTCATAGCTGCGCTCTACGCCCAACTTACCTATATAATCACCACTCTGGTAGTAGTTGTCGTTCTCAATGTCTTGAGGATTAACTTCTCCCACATCCCCCAGAATATGAGCTGCATGGGGATGACGATATTGGCGGATGCTACGTTTCTGGATATAAAAGCCAGGGAAGCGGAAAAGTTTTTCTTGAAAACGGCTGAACTCCTCTGTTGAGAGTTGGCTCATAAAAAGCTGTTGGGTAAACCTGCTATATCCGGGGTTGCGCCAGTGGTCTTTAATCTCTTCCATGCGACGTTCGTACCAGTCCTTGGTAATGTGCAGGCTTTGGCATAAGTCCAGAGTGTCTACGCCTATTTGTTCGTTCATTATCACCATCACATCATAGGCAGGTTGGTTGTAAACCAACAGTTCACCGTTCCTGTCCGTGATAATGCCGCGGGCGGGATATTGTATTCGACGAAGAAAAGCATTACTATCGGCATTCTTCTTGAAGTCGTCGCTCAACAATTGTAACGTGAAGAGACGTACCAGATAAATCAGAATGATGAGGAATGCCACACCACCCAACATGTATTTCCTTTTCTCTAAATCGTAATTGGGAGCCATGTCGCAAGGGGCAGTTTATTTCTTTTTACGGAATGTTTCGAGGAGTAGGGCAAGCAGAATACTGCTAATCCAACTTGTCGCCATAAGTAATGCTGCATCCGCAATGTGATAGAGTGAGAAACACTCTAATCCGAAATACACCAAATGGTGCATCAAGAAAATCAGCATCATGTACTTGACGTAGTTCCATGTTCCCATGGTTTGCATGTTTGGTGTAATATCCTCAGGGGCATCCTTGGGGGCCATTAGTTTCAATAATGGCGGTTGTAACAGCGCTGCAAAGGTCATGGCTCCGCTTGCAACACCAGGTGTGTTGCTATGAATGTCAATCAGCAGTCCAGTAAAGAATCCCCATAGTAGAACACCAGCTTTTAAAGAATCCATGGGCATGTAAAGGAGTAACACGACAAAAACGAGTGGTGTGCCATACCCCATAAGTTGCAAGTGGTTGAGCACCAACACCTGAAATGCCACCAATAGTAGCATTATCATAAGCCGTTTCAGTTGTGTAATAATCATTCCCTTCTGAGCGAATCTAATTCTTCCTTTATTTTATATTTCAGCACACAAACATTTTGCACGTGGGCAATATCTGTGCTCATCTGTATCTCCAGAGAATAGGCCAGTCCGTCCTCACTGTTGTGTATCTGTGCTACTCTACCTAAGAAAATGCCGGGGGGAAAGAGACTGCTGAATCCACTTGTTTCCACTATATCACCGACTTTGGGTTTTGCGTGACGTGGTACGTCGTCCATAGATACTTGTAGAGGATTACCGCCATTCCATTTCATATAGCCAAAATATTCTGTGCCTCGAAGCCGGCAACTGATACTGCTCCTGCTATTTAAGACGGATAGAACAAGGGCATAATGCGGAGTAACTTTGCTTACAATTCCCACTACACCGGTTCCGCTTATAACTCCCATTTCAGGTTCAACACCGTCGTTGCTTCCTACATTGATTGTAATCAGGTTGTCCCTTTGTCTAACGCTGTTTGAGATTACCTGAGCAGGAATCATTTCTATGTCCTTCAATAGTTCTAATTGGTACTGCTGGGTTATTGATGTGTCTTTCTTCAACTCAGCAAGTTCATGTCGCAAAACGTTCAAGTTGTTTTGCAATAAAGTGTTCTGGCGGACAAGGTATGCATTTTCTTTCCCAAGATTTACATACTGCAAACCCTTGGTTTCCCATTCCAGAACCTTCCCTGCTACCGTGTTAGCTTGTGTAAACCAAACGCTACCTTGGTAGTGGTTGAATTTGAAAAGCATGAATCCACTGAGTACTTCTAAAAGTAAGAAGATAACCCAGTGGACATTTTGTGTTATTCTGTCGAGTAGCTCTCTCAATTTACATCAAGAAAGGAAATTCATTAATATTCTTTAGCGCTACACCAGTACCCTTGGCTACGCAGTGCAAAGGATCCTCGGCAACGTGGAAGGGAATGTTTATCTTGTCGGTAAGACGTTTTGCCAAACCACGTAGCAATGCACCGCCACCTGCCAGGTAAATACCGTTCTTTACGATGTCGGCATACAATTCAGGGGGTGTTTCCTCCAAAGCGCTCAGGATGGCAGCCTCTATCTTGGCGATGGTTTTTTCCAGACAGTGGGCGATTTCTTGGTAACATACGGGAACTTCCATGGGTAGTGCGGTAATACGGTTAGGACCATGAACAACATAATCTTCTGGGGCATCGTCTCCAAGGTCGGCAAGGGCTGCACCTACATGGATTTTGATTCGCTCGGCCATACGCTCGCTCACCTTAACGTTGTGCTGGCGTCCCATATATTCCTGAATATCAGCAGTAAGAACGTCGCCGGCAATACGCAAACTCTTGTCTGCAACAATTCCGCCGAGACTGATTACGGCAATCTCTGTACTACCACCGCCTATATCTACAATCATGTTACCCTCTGGAGCCAATACGTCCAGTCCGATGCCGATAGCAGCAGCCATGGGTTCGTATATCAGATAGACTTCGCGACCGCCGGCATGCTCAGCACTATCTCTTACGGCACGCAACTCTACTTCAGTACTTCCGCTGGGTACACCAATAACCATTCTCATGCTAGGGGAGAACAGACGGTTCCCAGAGTGTACCATCTTTATCAGACCGCGCATCATCTGCTCGCAAGCATTGAAGTTTGCTATTACGCCGTCGCGCAGAGGACGGATGGTCTGTATCTCTGGATTTGTTTTCTCATACATCATCTTAGCTCTGTCACCTACGGCGATCATTCGTTCGCTGCGGCGATCCAAAGCTACGACACTGGGCTCATCGACAACAATCCTACCATCACTGATGATGATAGTGTTGGCTGTACCCAGGTCCATTGCAAGTTCTTTGCTAAGCGAAAACCACTTCATATTTCTTTATTTAGTTGACGAGTTAACAAATAGACACGTTGATTGTCGTTAACGTTTGCGTTTTACTCTTTTTCGAACCAACCGTGGATAGCTGTGTCGTAATGGCTGCTTACACCAAAAGCGCGGGTAGCAAACCATTTGCGGTCTTCTATTTCGCTTTGTGCGCCCTGCTTTTGCAGCAAGTCCAGTAATGGCTTGTACTCAGCCTTAGAAGGTACGATGATAACATCGCGGAAGTTCTTGGCAGCAGCACGGATAAGGCTGATGCCGCCTATATCTATTTTCTCTATGATGTCTGCAGCACTGGCACCGCTGGCAACGGTGTCCTCGAAGGGATAAAGGTCAACGATGACCAAGTCGATAGCAGGAATCTCATATTGTTTCATCTGTTGTTGGTCGCTCTCCAACTCGCGACGACCCAGAATGCCACCGAACACTTTGGGATGAAGAGTCTTTACTCTGCCTCCCAAGATGCTGGGGTACGTAGTAACGTCTTCAACTTTCTGACAGGGAATACCCAGACTCTCAATAAATGTCTGAGTACCGCCTGTGCTCAACAGTTCTACACCTTGCGCATTCAGGGTGCGCAGAATCTCCTCTAATCCGTCCTTGTGAAATACGGATACCAGTGCTCGCTGGATTTTTCTTGTTTCTGCCATATATAATGTTTGTTTACGCGTACGTGATATATTAATTGAGGTGCAAAATTACATATTTTCTATCAAAGAGCCACATTTTTCGTTCCAAATTTTAATTAAAAGCAGAAAAATATATAACTTTGCCACCTGTAATGAAAAAAACCATAGAAACAACTATGAATCGATTTTGTCCGGGGATTATTCTTTTCTCTGCTTTTTTGATGTCACTTTTGGCCGGTGCTCAGCAGATAAAGAATCCCGTTTGGTCTCCTAATTGGCCTGACCCGACAATATGGCAGGCAGACGATGGACGATATTTCTGTATTGCTACTAACCCGCGAAAAAGCATTGTCAGCGAAGATTTCTTTAGCTGGCAGATGTCTGATATTTCTCCCATTGATGCGAACTCTTGGGAGACTATTTCTAAAATTTCACGTAATTTCTGGGCTCCAGATGTCACTAGCGTTAATGGTAAGCGACTCATGTATTTAACCTTGTACAATAGTGCAGAAGACAGTAACATTGCAGTATTGCAAGAGGGAACCCCTTGCCAATTCCAATTCAAAGGTATCGTTACGTGTGGAAAAGAAACAGGTATTGAAGATACCATCGACCCCGAGGTTGTTACAGATCCTAAGACAGGAAAGGTTTGGCTTTTCTTTGGTTCTGTAGGAGGAATTTATCGTGTAGAGTTAAATGCAGACGGACTTTCCCTTAAGGAAGGAGCAAAATACGAACATGTAGCCGGTCTTACGGTGCGTCAATGTCCCGATCGTTCAAAGGTTTTTGAAGGTTCGTATCTTCATTGGCACGACGGATATTGGTATTTGTTTGTAAGTTCGGGTTTCTATGGCAATCATACTTATCAGTTGCAGGTGGGGCGTAGTAAGAAACTTACAGGTGTATTTGTAAGTCGTGAAGGCAAGCCTATGTCCGAGGGATATGCTACGCCTGTGCTCCATAGTGATGAAGGAGATAATTTCTATGGCCCAGGTCATTGTGGCGAGATTTTTACGGCTCCGGATGGTAATGAGTACATTTTTTACCATTGTCACGTTCGAGAGAATCTCCGTCCGGAACAACGTTCTATGCTTATGTCTCGTATTCAATGGGACAAGAAAGGATGGCCTTATGTAAATGGAGGTAAACCAGAATAATGCAGGCAGACGAGAAATCAATAATTCGCGGCCTTATGGAAGGCTCTGAGGATGCATATAGGTATGTGTTCAGAACATACTATGGACCTATGTGTATCCTGGCAGAGAGTATCCTTTCCGACGAATTTTTGGCTCAGTCTGCTGTTTCAGATGTTATTAGTCATCTGTATGAGGTGCGCAGTGAGGTTGTCATTCATTCCAATCTCCGTAGCTACCTTATGATGAGTACCCGTAATCATTGTCTCAATCTACTCAATTCCAAAACGGCACGCTATGTGCAGGCGTTTAGTACGTTAGGCGAACAGGATACGCACGATGTGCTTTCTGGGGTTGATTATGTCACACCACAGGGAAAACTATTGGACAATGAACTCGAGGGATTGATGCGTGATTGCATAGAGAATCTCCCCGAACCTGTTAAGACGACGTTCATTAAGAGCCGTTTCCGCGAGATGACTTATCGCCAGATAGGGGCCGAGGATGGTGTCAGTGCTAATACTGTAAAGGTCCGAATACAACAAGCTTTAAAACTAATAGAGCAGCGTTTCTCTAAATATTTGACCATTTTAACATTTTTTATGGTATTGATTTAACACAAGAAGGTAAAAATATTGTCATATAAATGAAGAGATACAAAAATAGGAGGATGAAAGATAACCAAGATATAGCACTTAATATCATTGATTACCTTACCGGAGAAATTTCGCCAGACGGTGCAGAAGCCCTTGCTCAATGGGTGCAAGCATCTGAGGAAAACGCTCAGGAATTTGTTCGGATGAAGGAAGCATGGATAGGTTCATCCATCATAGAGAAACGCTATGATGGAGAGGCTGCATTTATGCGTTTCAAGAGACGTGTGCTGAATCAATCCGTTGTTCCTAATGCTACATGGATGCAGCGCCACCATGCATTTTTCCGCAATGCTATGTTGTGGGCAGCTGCTATCTGCTTCCCTATTTTACTTGCTTGTACAACTATCATGTACTATAACCTAAGCAGCCTTAATGACGGTGAGATGGCTGTCTCTACGGTTGCCGGTGAAACCTCAACGCTACAGTTGCCCGATGGAACACAGGTAATGCTCAAGGAGAACTCAGAGCTTTCTTATTCTACGAATGACTTTGTACGTGGCCGTCGTTCCATAAAGTTCCAAGGCTCGGCCTATTTCCGTGTTACCTCAGATGCAAGTCATCCTTTTGTCATTTCTACAGAAAAGGAACAAGTGCGTGTTCTTGGAACAGAATTCTATTTGGTCAGCGAAAAGGGAAGTCGTAAGGATCTCCTTTCTTTGGACAAAGGAATTGTGGAGTTTACAGACAATAAGACAGGTAAGGTCGTACGCATGGAGTCTGGTGACGAACTTGTTTACAATACGGTTACAGGTAACACGTACTGCAAGACTCGTACAGAGGAAGAAGTCAGACTGGCGCAGGAGACTTACTGTAAGAATACAATCAACACCTCTGTTTATGCCGAGTTGGAACAGTTGGAAAGTGGCCGTGATGGTAGTCATACCATTCAGCTGAATGTGAATCAGGGACTTAAAGCAGGACTTTATCAAGTGGAGATAGATCCCAAATGTGAGACAGCTAGTTTCAAGCCAGCCAATGAAGCTCCGAAGTTCTCGGGTGGCGATGGTAGCAAGGAGAATCCTTATCTTATTGGAAACACCCGCCAGATGTGTAACATGAAGTCGGCTCTCACACCCTATAAGATGACGTATTTTGCTCTAATCAGTGATATCGATCTTAAAGGAATAGAGTGGATTCCCCTTAATGACAGGGCTGACGAATACTCTCTATGGGTAACACTTGATGGCAAAGGACATGTCATCCGTAATCTTACCACTTCACGTACCTGCTATTATGGTAGCTTCTTTGGTGTGCTGTGCGGGGCATGTCGGAATGTAGGTTTTGAGAATGTCAACATCTTCTGTACAGGAAATGGTGCAGGTGCGGTAGCAGGCTATTTGGGACATTCTGCCTACCCCGATGTATCTACCATAGAGCATTGCTATGCAACTGGTCGTGTAACCTGTCAGGGTTACGCCGGCGGCCTCGTTGGTAACGTAGGAAGCAAATCCATCCTAAACAAGAGCTATTCTTCTGTAGATGTCAATAGCGTCAATAGTTATGCTGGTGGTTTGGTAGGTAAGATACGAGCCCCCTTTGTTATGGAAGGATGCTACAGTTCAGGCAATGTGACAGGTCAGTATGCCGGTGGTTTGGTTGCTGGCGGACGTCATAAGACTACACCCAACTCTAGATATCAAGATGTTATGGCCATTAATCCCAGCGTTGCTGGTTCGCGCCAGTCTTATGCAGTATTACCAGTTGTTGATGGTGATACCTTGAGTCAGGTGGTACACTCATCCAATCTCCATCTTAATGGCAAGCGTGTTGATCATGGTTTATCTGACAGGGAGATAAAAGAGCGTCTGAACACCTTGCGTAACGTCTGGTATGGTTCTAGAGTAAAACATGCTGTAGAATAAATTCCACTTCATTTCTTATTTTTCTGCATAAAAGTTTGGCAGATAGCAGAAAAAGCTATACCTTTGCAACCGCAAACGCGAGAATGGCGGGATAGCTCAGCTGGTTAGAGCGTCGGATTCATAATCCGGAGGTCGTGGGATCGTGACCCACTCCCGCTACAGAAAAGGGATTTACGAGTTAATCGCAAATCCCTTTTTTGATCACCAAATCACTTTTGCGTATCGGCCATATATATGAAATTCATTTCATTTTCACCGTTTCTGTTAAAATGCTGTATGAGCTTGTCTCCATCGTAGATGGCCGATAGGTCAAAAGCGTGAGATTCGTTTTTAAACACGCTGGAGGCGGAGGGTTGTAGCAGTTCCTCTTCATTGAAAGTATGGTACTGGTTATTGTTTAGTATTATGCGAATTAAATGGTCTGCTCCGTCGTAGTTCAGCGTTAGATCTAACCCATTGGGTTTAAAATACCAAATGATCCCATCCACGTTGCTGTATTTAAAATAATATCGTGCGAAGGCGTATGTTGGCGTAGTATAAGCTTCCAGTGCTTGTTTTAACCCTTCATTACCATCTATCACTCGTGAGATCATAGATACAGGAAAGCCCCCAAAACCTATATGCTGCATATTATATTTATATACATGAAATTGTACATCCTCGATGAGCTCATCTTTGCCATATACAATCGGATTCCCATGCTCATCAAAGCCCCTCTTACTATCCTTATTGGTGTAATAAACATAACACTTGGCAGGGTAGGTGCCAGAAATGTTCCTAGCATAAGTTTCTTGTTGTTCACGTGTTAGTAATGTTGGTTTGTGTTCTTCATTGCGGCAAGAAGCGATGAATAGTGTGACAACAAGCATTGTAAATGCAATCTTCCAGAATTTCATTTGTTTCATATCTTTATTGGTTTTTTTATGTGTTCATAATAAAAACGTAGGTTATAGCATATTATTATATAGGTTACTGTTAATCTTCCTTAATTGATAGGTTTCTGCCCTCTCAGGTTGGGGCGACTATGAAGGAGATAAAAGAAAGCCGTAAACTAAATAAAAATACTTTCCTTTTAAAAATGTTTCATTTTTTTTCCCTATCTTTGCCAAATAAACAATCCACTTAAACCCAAAACTAACATGAACAGATCAAAACTAGGGATGCTAATAGCACTTACATTGCTTACCGTTGGCATTGTTGTTGTTACTATTGGCATCGATAGCAAGCGAAAGAAGAACAATCCTGAACTTTCTGAGGATGCCAGCCAATTTGTAACCCTTACGGATGCCGTGCCTGATGCCATCCTGGAGATTCGCTACTTTGGAACCTATAACTTTGTGGGTACCCGCATAGATGGCTACCTTGAGCCCACTGCATTGCTGACCAAAGAGGCTGCTGATAGTCTAAAGGCTGTTAGTGACGATGTGAAGTCTCTTGGTTACCGACTGAAGATATACGATGCCTACCGTCCTCAGCAGGCTGTTGACCATTTTGTCCGCTGGGCTGCTAATGTGCCGGATACACTGATGAAACGTTACTTCTATCCCGATTTGGACAAGAGCGTACTCTTTGAGCAGGAATATATATATGAGAAGAGTGGACATTCTAGGGGTTCAACCGTAGACCTAACTCTCTTTGATATGAAGACCGAGAAAGAACTGGACATGGGTGGAACGTTTGATTGGTTTGGCCCTGAGAGTCATCCTGACTTTTGTGGCGACCCCGAGACAGAACAGTTCACCAACGATAATAGCAAGAGCCCAGCAGGTCGTTCTATTACGCCCGAGCAGTTCTGCAATCGTATGATTCTGCGGGATGCCATGCTTCGCCATGGTTTTAAACCTTTGGACAGCGAGTGGTGGCATTTCACCCTCAAGGATGAGCCTTTCCCAGAAACCTACTTCAATTTCCCTGTAAAGCAGTTGAATAAATAGCATCAATAATCATTCATCATCAATCAATGGTATGGCCAATAGCATTGATTGGACAGATTTAATCGCCGCGACATTCTTTTTTGGATGCCTCGGCGATTTCTTTTTTCTGTAATCCGAAGCAAAAAATGTCATATAATCAACATGAAAATTTCATAAGGAAACCAGGCGAACAGATTAAGTGAACCATAGGACATTATGTCTCCGATTTTTATGTCTATTTTTGCACTCGATAATTAAAATCTGTGCGTCTAATGATAATCATCACGGTTTACCCGTAGATGAGGGAACTATGCCGACAACTAAAATAATTAATAGGGTTCGTTGATGGTAACATCCCTGCCTTAACGAATGTAATTAAACGGGATTAGTTTTATTAAAGGTATTATGAAAAAGATTTTGAGTCTTTTGGCTGTAGCCGCAGCATTTACTGTAACAAGTTGTACAACCGTAGCACCTCTTACAGCTACTTCTAACCAAGTTGGTTCTAAGTGTGGTGTTGCCACTGAAACACGAATTCTTGGTTTCTATCCTCTTGCTGGTGACCATGGTATCAACAAAGCTGCTAAAGAAGGTGGTATCAAGAAGATTTCTCATGTTGATGTTGAGACTTTCGGTGTATTTCCTTTCTACACAAAGACTACAACTCAGGTTTACGGAGAATAATACTCTCAATTTACATTTCACTTAACTCAGAGTGTATCTGCCGGATGGTAGGTACACTCTACTTTATATAAATATTATGAACAGATTACGTCTTCTAATTGGTTGTGTGAGTATTTTTGTATCGGTCATAGCGAGTGCCCAGGGTAGGTATTCGTTGCGACTGATGGATGAGGGTAATATGGTTTTCTTCTATCCGTGTAAGCTGGCTTCCCTTCAGAAGGGCCGGTCTTTGGTTTATGACATGAACTATATAACTGGACGTGATTCTGTAGTCGTTAATATGACTTTTTCTGCCCCTTGCTCCGATGTGGAGACCGTAAAGTTGATGGCAGGCGATTCTTTGTATGAGACAACAGACTTTACCGTCTTTTATCGCGAGAGGGAGAAGAAGAATATTGCCTCACGTATTCATATCCTCTGCCCTAAGGATATTTATGAAGCTTTTTTCCGTTCAGATAAGCCCTTGGTTGTAGAGGTTACGACTAAGAGCTGCAGTGTCAGCCGTTTTTCTTATAAGCCTTCATCGTGGAAAAAGGAACGGGCCATCGTGCATGAAGCGATAGAACTGGCGAAATAAAAAAGAAACTTCTCGAACATAGAAAGTGAGAGATAGAACATTGCCACCTCGCAACTTATGTCTATTTTTGCACCCGAAAATGTTACAAATCGAACGTTATGGATATTATTGACTTGAAACCAGCGAAGGGAACTGGTTGGTTGCGTATAGGTGAAAGTGACGACATAGTTATCTCGGAGCATTTTAGTGGTTTGCCTGCCCAAAAAGTCAAGCCCTTGGATCACGGCATAGTGGTGGTATGCACTTCTGGCATGGCTCAGTTTGTATATGATGGTCTGACTGTTCAACTCAATAAGAACGACATGTTCCTTTTTATGGCTCATTCCGTTGTAGAGAAATTTATGTCATCAGTTGATTTTGATTGTCGTGAAGTATGGTTTTCAAGAGGCGAAACATGGAACATGAACATGTTTGCCAAATGTACCCTTTCCGACCTTCAGATGCTGAAGCGTCACCCTAAGGTTTCGCTTTCCGATGAGGATATGCTCTTATTTGACTCCTATCTTCATCAGCTTTCCTATCATATTCGTAACGTCTCACGGTCTCTTTATACGGATATTGTACATTCTATCCTTGGTAGTTTCTTGCTGGAGGTGATTTCTCTGTTACGTCATAATGTGGGAATCCCTGCGACGTTGAACATGTTGGGTAATGGCGGATTGCACGGCAAGCAATTGGCAGATAGATTTCTTCAATTGGTGGAGCAGTGTGATGGTCGTATCCGAAAAGTGGACGAGTTCGCAAAGATGCTGAATGTCACGTCTAAGTATCTTTCAAAACTGCTCATGAAAACTCTCCAGCGAAAGCCCAGTACAATGATAACATTCTTTACGTGTAAGGCGATTGAGAACAGACTGCGCTTTACCGACATGACAATGCAGCAGATAGCAGATGATTTAAATTTTCCTAATGCCTCTTTTTTCGGTAAGTATTTTAAGGAACACTCGGGTATGACTCCAATGGAGTTCCGTACAAAATATCATCACAGCATGGAATAAATATATAAAGGACTCTCTATAACCGAGAACTTTTGAGCATTCTTTGGCTATTGCCGAAGATACTTCCATTCAAGAATTCAAAGAAAAATCTAATTCTCCTTTGTATTCTTCTCACATAATCGTATCTTTGACCCTAAGAAACAGAAGGATATGAAGACGAGGTTATTCTTTTGGGTGCTTCTGAGCATTTTTTGCATGTCGGCTTGGAGTCAGACATCTGACGAGAAACATCATGTTTCCGGTGGTACTAACCACCACAGGAAAAAGGTGGCTGTGGTACTTAGTGGCGGTGGCGCCAAGGGTATGGCACACATCGGTGTGCTCAAGGTGCTGGAGAAAGCAGGAATCCCTGTGGATATCATCACCGGTACCTCCATGGGAAGCATCATTGGTGGTCTGTACTCCATAGGATACAATGCCAATGCCTTGGATTCTGTTGCAAGGGCACAGGATTGGAGCTATGTTATCAGCGACAAGGAGGATCTGCGCAACCAGAGCCTGAAGGATAGGCTAAAGCAGTATACCTACGTTTTTACCACGGGCCTGACCATAGGGAAACGTGATATGAATGCTGGCGGTCTGATAAAAGGTAAAAACCTTGCGGAACTGTTTCAGCAGCTATGTACGGGTTATACAGACTCGCTGGATTTTTCCAAGGACCTTCCCATTCCCTTTGCCTGTGTGGCTACGGATATCATAGACAACTCGGAGGTGGACTTTCATAGCGGAAGGCTGCCTCAGGCCATGCGTTCTTCTATGTCGATACCCGGTGCCTTCTCTCCCATAAGGTTAGGCGACAAGGTGCTTGTGGATGGCGGTCTGAAGAACAACTATCCAGCTGACATTGCCAAGGAGATGGGGGCAGAGATTATCATTGGTGTGACTGTGCAGGGCGCTCCTAAGGTTTCTGAGGATATGGGTGGCACCATGAGTATCATCAGTCAGATCGTGGATGTGAACTGTAAGAATAAGGTGGAGGATAACCTCGCCATCACCGACCTGCACATGCAGGTGAACACCAAGGGCTATGGCTCTGCTAGTTTCTCGGCTTCTGCCATAGATACGCTCATACGTCGTGGCGAGGAAGAAGCTATGAGTCATTGGGATGAAATCATCGCCCTGAAGCAGCGTATAGGAATTGATGAGACGTTCCGTCCTACCATCCTTCGCCCCCTGCGCCCGCAAGTGATGACCGAAAAGCAGCGTGTTACTGCCTATACATTCGAGAATATGACTCCGCAGGCCGAATTGTTTCTGCGTCAGAAGTTCCACCTCCATAACCTGGAATCGGGGACACGGAACATGGAACATTGCGACAGCATAGATGCAGAATTGGCTCAGCAAATAACCACGTGCATGCGTATAGACCTTTTTTACCAGACGGCAGAGTGCCGTTTTGTACCTGACGTGGATGGTGTACGTGTCATTGTATCAGCGGGTAATCGCAGGACTGTTCAGTTGCACGCAGGCATGCGTTACGATACAGAGGAGCACGCTTCCCTGCAGGCGAGTGCTGAGATTCCGCTGAATACGGCAATGCCTATGAATGCCGATTTGACGCTTCGTCTGGGTAAACGTATAATGGTACATGGAGCTTGGACCTTCCATCCGCTTAGCTTCACCAGGCCTTCGGTTTCCTATACCTTCAGTAGAAACGATGTAGATGTCTATATCGACGGAGACCACGATTACAGCATCCTTTATCATCAGCATCAGGCAGAAGTCTTGCCGTTTAATTTTGACGTCCGTCATTTTAATCTGCAGATGGGCTTGCGCTGGGATTGTATAAGGTATCGTGACAAGTTGATCTCTGACAAGTCCAACAATGAATTGATTCTGGAAAATGGAAACTATTTCAGCTATCGTGCCCGTGCAGAATACAACAGTGAGGATAATTGGCTGTTTCCCACACGTGGTGCGCGTTTCAAGGCCGAGTATGCTTATCTGACCGATAACTTCCTTCGTCTTAATGGGCAGACAGGTTTGAGTGATGTGAGTGCCAACTGGCGTATGTCGTTCAAATTAGGTAAACGGTTTACCCTACAGCCCATGGTTTATGGCCGCCTGCTCTTTGGTGATGTAGTTCCCCCTATATTTGGTAATGTCATAGGTGGCAATTGGTTCAGTCATTACGTTGAGCAGCAGATGCCCTTTGCCGGTGTGGGCAACATGGAGTACGTGGGTAAGCAGTTTGTAGCTGCCCAGCTTCAGGGGCAGCAGCGTATAGGCAACAATCATTATATACTGATACGTTTTGCTGCTGCACAGCAGTCTGACAAGTTGAAGGATATTTTTGATAATCGCACAATACTGGGAGGTCAGATAGCTTACTACTATAACACTATCTTTGGTCCTCTTGGTGCTACCTTCGGGTACAGCAACCGCACCAAGAAACCATATTTCATCCTGGATCTGGGGTATGAGTTTTAGAAAATTGAGAATAGAACATTGAAAATACAACGAATAAAAGATATAACGGTGCCAGAGGTAGCGCCATACGCTACGCTTACTGAAGCTCAGCTTAGAAACAGGTTGGAGCCCGAGAAGGGTATCTTTATCGCAGAGAGTCCTAAGGTAATAAAGGTGGCACTTGAGGCTGGCTTTCAGCCGCAGTCTTTCCTCTGTGAGGAGAAACATATAGAAGGTGATGCCAAGGAGATTCTGGCAATGTCGCCCGAGAACACCCCTGTTTATACAGGATCTCGGGAGCTCTTAACCAGTTTGACGGGTTATCAGTTAACACGTGGTGTGCTTTGTGCCATGCAACGACCTGCCCCCCGTCCACTTGCCGAAGTCTTAAAAGATGCCCGTAGGGTAGTGGTGGTGCATAGTGTTTGTGATACGACCAACATAGGGGCAATCTTCCGTGCTGCGGCAGCCTTAGGTATGGATGCCGTTCTGATGACAGAGGATGCCTGTGATCCGTGGAATCGTCGTGCTGTCAGGGTTTCTATGGGAAGCGTGTTCTTGATTCCCTGGACATGGATACCAACAGGTGTCGAAGGTCTGCACCAGCTAAACGATTTAGGTTTCAAGACTGCGGCTATGGCACTTAGAGATGACAATATAGATATAGACTCGCCCCTTTTGAAGCAGATTGAAAAACTGGCTATCGTTATGGGAACAGAAGGGGAGGGATTGCCGCAAGCCACCATTGATGCTGCCGACTACGTAGTGCGCATCCCTATGTATAATAATGTGGACTCTTTGAATGTGGCAGCTGCAGCTAGCATCGCTTTTTATGAGTTGAAGAAAAATAAGGTTCAATGACTATAGTAGTTTTAGATGGATATGCAGCCAACCCAGGTGATTTGTCATGGGATGGTTTAAGAGAATTGGGAGAGTTGACGGTATATGAACGTACCGCTCCCGACGAGGTTTTGGAACGCGCCAAAGGTGCACAGGCAATAACCACGAACAAGGTGCTGATTACTGCAGAACTGATGGACCAACTGCCTGAACTCCGGTATATAGGTGTATTGGCCACGGGTTACAACGTGGTGGATATTCCTGCTGCTCGTAAGCGAGGCATAGTAGTAACCAATATTCCGGCATACAGCACGATGTCGGTTGCTCAGCTTGTGATGGCCCACTTGCTGAACATAACTAATCGGGTGGCTTTACATAGTCAAGCCGTAACAGAAGGGAAGTGGCAAACATGCAAGGATTTTACTTTTACACTGTCTCCGCAGATTGAATTGGATGACAAGATCTTTGGCATTGTGGGATTGGGGAATACAGGTACGGCAGCTGCCCGCATTGCACAAAGTCTGGGTATGCGCGTGTTGGCCTATAGTAGTAAGAACGCTGAAACATTAGCGGCATTGGGTATTGACAAGGCTGATGCCTACGAGCAACTGTTCCGTGAGTCCGATGTACTGAGTCTCCATTGCCCGCTTACCGAGGAGACCCATCACTTAGTAAATGCGGAACGACTTTCGTGGATGAAGCCTACAGCTATCCTTATTAACACGGGCAGAGGTCCCCTAATAGATGAGAAAGCATTGGCTGATGCGCTTAATCAAGGTCGTATCATGGGAGCTGGAGTAGATGTACTGCAGGATGAGCCTCCTCGGAATGGTAGCCCGCTTATTGGAGCTCGCAACTGTTTCATCACACCTCATATCGCATGGGCAACGCAAGCTGCTAGGTCTCGTTTAATGAAGATTGCTGTTGAGAATGTGAAAGCTTTCATGGCAGGGAAACCACAGAATGTGGTCTAATACATCAACGTAAAAAGTTATCGTTATCGTTTAAAGAGAGTTATCTCTCTGAAAAGAGGATTGTTCTTGAGCAGAGCAGGATTACCTATCATGATAAGGTGTTCCTGTGCTCTTGTCATTGCTACATTGAGTTTTCTATCGATGAGTTTGCCATCCTCCACGAACGTATTGTTGGTAAGGAAGCGTAGTTGATAGTATTTCTGGATGGTAAAGCCATAGATGATGTAGCGTCGCTGACTACCCTGATAGCGTTCGACGGTATCAATGGTAATATCCATCAGCTCAGGGATGCCCAATCGGGCGATGGTATTGCGCACGGTGGCTATCTGGTTGCGGTAGGGAACGATGATTCCTATTGTTTCTTGGGCACTGAAATTCTCTCTTTCTATTTTGAAAATACGCTCAACCAGAGAGGCAATGATGTCGGCCTCGGGTTGGTTTACCTTATCCGAAAGTGAATGTTTTGGCGTCTTGCTGGGCAGGAACATCACCCTGCGAGTAAGCAACAGGTTGGTTAATTCGTCTTCTGTCCCCCCTTCAGTGGGCAGTTGCGCTATCTGGTGTGGCAATGGAACTACTTGAAGCTTACCTTTGTAGAAGAGACGGTTGGGCAACTCGGCAATTTCCTGATGCATACGTCCCTGCTTGGTAAGCATATATGTTACCGACGAATCGTTGCCATAAAGATGAAGGAGACGTTCGAAGAGTGAAAACCTGCAATTGTACAGACCTATCTGATGGAGTTGTGGACTATCAACAGCAGATTCCTGTTCTGTTTGTTGCACGACGGCTGGAAGTTGTTTGTGGTCGCCAATCATCACGAATTTCTTTATGGCAGGCTCTGAGCCGTGTGTAGCGCTCAGCAAACCAATAATATGTGGTTCAAGAATTTGAGACGCTTCATCTATAATAGCCAGAGAAAACTGTTTGTATTTGAAGATAGACTGTGCGCTGTTCATGGATGTCACTGTGCCTACGACAACCCGTGTCTGAATAAGCAATTCCTGAAGTTGTGTCAGGGATGAACACTCCCTTACCTGATTGTCGAAGAGGTATGGTTGGTACTGAGGTTGACAGGCCAATGCATTCCCTATGCGTAGAAATGGAATCTTCTCTGCATATAGCTTGCTGCAAATCTCATCTACAGCCCTATTGGTATAAGAGAGTAGCAAGACTTGCGCATCTGGATGCAGTAACTCCTCCTTTAACGTGTTAAGCATTCCAAAGGAGGTCTTTCCACTTCCTGGGGGACCAATGATTAGGAAAAGTTCGCGTGCCTGACGAACGCGTAGCGAAAGCTCGTTGAATGATCCATATTCTCCCAGTAAAGAAAGGCTTTCGTCAACCTTGGGATGACGTGTAGCCATCAGCAATTCGCGCCTTTCCTGTGGTGCGGAAAGAAAAGCATGCATTCCCCTGTATAGCGCGGTATAAGATGACTCAAAGAAGTCGTGTTCTACTGCCCAGTAGTAATCTTTGTGTCGCAGGAAGACAAATGCATCCACTTGTGTCTTGCGCAGATTCAATGTGATATGCTCTGGTGTGATGCTAACAATGCTGCAACGGAAAACCATCGTATTACAGGCATCGGGTAGGGTGTCCGGTTTGTATGAGTATAGGATTACAATATCGCCGGGGCGAAAATTGCTCATATCGTTCAGCAACTGCTTATGAAAACGTAGTACTACCTGGGTTACCTGTCCTTCAGCATCTTCTGCGGGAGACACAAGACGTAGCTGATGGTAGATGTTGCCTGCAGATAGTTTCTCGTCGAGACTGTCCAACCAGATGCTGGAGAAGCCGGAGTTTTCCTTCTGCTGATTGCCAAGTTTACTAAGTTGGTGCTCTCTGGCAATAAACGTGAGCATGCGGTAGTAGTAAGTCTTCTCTGTGGAGTTTGCCTGGCGGATAGGAGCTAAGAGTTGTTCTATCTTTGGCCGCCGGAACTCTCCCCATAAACGGTTTTGTTGTCCACTTGGGTTTAACTGCTCAGGTGTAAGGTTCTCTAATATGCTGAAGCCGCCCTCGGCCAGACGGAATTGATGCCAGACCAATTGGTTACGTAGCTTGAATGCATGAAAGAGCAACTCGGGTGCAAAGCCCAGTCCCAGAAGAGAGTTTTGGTACTTGGAGTAGAGAAGGAAAGCATGCAACTGATGATTGTTCTCCTCATACTGATTACGATAGTTATATCGCAGCAATGCCATATAAAGCAGAAGTTGTACATAATGGGCTCGTTGAGGTTTGGGCGTTGAGGGGTCTGCATCGCCAGGAACAAAGGCACCGCTACCGGATTTCTGCTCCACTAAAACACGAAGGTCGAGCTGGAGCATATCCATACGTCCCTGCAGACCTAACATAGGAGAGAAGAAGGAGGGTTCTACCATAACCCTTGTAGCATCGAAACTACCGGTCTGTGCAGGCAAGTCTTCTCTTATGGCCTTACGTATGTGTTGCAACTGTACCTGGGCATTGGCATGAAATTGTGCACTGGGAGGTGTGGCAAGCAGGCTGAGGGCATTCTGTTCAAAGAACTGACGGGCAGATGTGCCATAGGAGCGTTCTTCGGCTTGTGTATGAAGCGTTTCATCTAAAAGTTGTCCTGCCAGATTACCCAGCATAATAGCTTCAGACTCAGCCGACGGTTCTATCATGTGCAGGAGATAGACAAGGGGCGAATCCGAAAAGCTGTCCATGCAGCGGGCTATCTGTGAGATATCAACCAGATAATCGGGCTCAAGGATGATAAGTTCGGGATATATTATACCATCCTCATGGAAACGAGGTCGGATAAGGTGCAACTGCATACCCGCTTTTAGGAGTGGCATGAGGTACGACCAGTCAAAAGGGTAATGCTTATTTTCTTGCGTGTAGCAGACACACACCTTCTCTACACCATCTGTTTCCAGTCGGCCAGTGATATAAACGTCATCCCAACTGTCCACAATCATCCTAACACATTTACCTAATAGTGCATGACTGGATTTTGTTTTTCTTCTGGCAGGGAAGTGTATGGTGAGATAATCTGGTACAGCAACATCATACAGATGATGTACAAAGAGACAGAGAGCCTGTACATCATCAGGGAACATATGTTGTTGCTCTTCCTGCGTGAGTTCTCCGTTTTTGAGTTTACTTAGGCGTATGCGTAAATCATTGACCATCCTCCACAACTTCTTAGATGCTTTATGTTCTTTTAGCAGGTAGTCTGTCTTGGCAAACGGGCCAATTAAATGGACCGGAAGATGGGAGGTATTTTCATCAAGCAAATGCAGGAATAATCGGTTCAGATGGACATAAGAGTCTGCATTCTTCCTATTAGAATTAAGGATAGAGCGGATATCGGAGTAAAACTCTGCCGCAGTTTGGGGTTGATAGGGTGTTATGCAGTCTTTGGTGTCCTTTGTCATTGTTAATTGCCATGATTTCTGCAAAATTAGCGGAAAATTTTTGCTTACACAAGAGCGTATGAAGAAAAAAGTCTTATCTTTGCCTAAGTTAAACGACAATAATCTATATTTATGAACAAGTTTTTTTCGTTTGTGATTTGCACATTCTTATGCCTGAGCCTGATGGCCCAGACAAATCTTCCTACGACCTTGAGCGGTTGGGCAGAACGCTTACAGAAGTTTGGTAAGAAAATCCCCCAGGAACAGATTTTTATCCACATGGATAATACGTGTTATTTTCTGGGTGATACATTATATTATAAAGCATATGTACGTCGTAGTGATGGTTTGCCAAGTAGATTAAGTAAGGTGTTATATGCCGAGCTATTGAATCAGGACGGCTATCTGGTACAGCGTCAGTTACTGGAACTGGAGGGTGGAGAAGCACATGGAAATTTTGTGTTGAACGACTCACTTTATGGTGGTTACTATGAACTGAGAGCATATACGCGTTGGCAGTTGAACTGGGGTGAAACAGAGCATCCACATACCAGTTATGCCGAGAAGTGGTTCTTTAATAAGAAAATGGCACGGGAATACTATCGCGATTACGAAAAACTCTATAGTCGTGTATTCCCTGTGTATGATAAACCCGAGGAACCAGGTAATTATGAGCATTTCATGACGCTACGTCCGTTGCGTCGTCAGTATAAAGCAGACGGAGAGGCTCCTAAAGCTGTTATCCAGCTTTTCCCTGAAGGAGGACATCTGGTAGCCGGAGTAAAAAATCGTGTTGCCTTCGAAGTAAATAATGATGAGGGGATGCACGTAGAAGGTACATTGGCTATCATAGATGCTTCAGGAAAGAAGGTGGCAGAGTCCAAAACAGAACAGCGTGGTAGAGGAACAGTGGAATTTGTTCCTACCGATGGAACAAAATATAAAGCGCAGTTTACATGGGCATTTAAGATGGCTGAGCAAGACCTGCCAAAGGTGGAGGCCGATGGCTGTGCAATTATGTTGACGCAGGAGAATGGTGAAGCAAAGGTTAACCTTGCGCTTGCAGGAACAGCAGCCAACGAACCATTGGGCATGACAGTGATGAATCAAGGTCAGCTGCTCGATTTCAAAGAACTGGGGACAGGACAGCAGCTTTCGACCACTCTTACAAGTGACAAACTACGAACCGGTGTATGTCAGGTTACTGTTTTCAATACAGAAGGTCGAATTTATGCCGACCGCCTCTTCTTTGTACGCAAGAATGATTTTCAACCGCAGAGCATTACTTTCAGCGGCATAAGTAATACACCGACTCAGCCCTTTGGGCCTGTCAGTCTGCAAGTGATGGCCAATGCACACAACAGCCGTATCAGCGTTGCTGTAAGAGATGCAGCCCATACGGAATACATCCACGACTCTGGAAATATTCTCACGGAAATGTTGCTAAGTAGTCAGATACGTGGTTTTGTAGAGCAACCAGAATACTTCTTTGAGAAAGATGACGCCGAGCACCAGCGTGCCCTTGACTTGCTGCTTATGATTCAGGGATGGCGACGCTATGATTGGCACACAATGGCAACGCCAGGTGCATTCGTGTTAAACCACATGCCAGAACAGACCCCGCTGATGACAGGTGAGGTGAACAAGTATCAGACAGATCAGTCAGAAGATTTGTTTGCCAAGGGTGCAGAGAAGCAGTCTAATGACACAAAGTCTGAGGAAATGGAATCAGATAATCAGGAAGAGCCAAAAGCAAATTATACAGAGAAGGATATGTCCGAGACAAATGATGATGATGATGCGAACGAAAAGGAGACACGTCATGGATTCTTAGGACGCTTTAATAAGAAAGAAGGCTCGCTTAAGAATGAGGTACGAGTACACGCCAAATTTTTCAAGCCCACTGAAGAAGGAGGTGATGGTATTGTAGGAGATATCATAACAAATAAGGGACAGTTTAATGTTCAAAGCCCCCGTTTTTACGATGGTTGTATTTTGGAGCTGGCAGCCTCAGATACAACAAAGTGGAAAAAGGAGAAAACAATATGGCATGAGAACTTATATACAACAACAGGCGACATAAATTATCCAGAATTCTATGTGCGTCTTCGTCCTTTCTACCCTCGTTTTGTTAAACCATACGGCTGGTATCAGGATCATCTGGCTCAGGCTCCCAAGGGAAGTTTATTGTCACCCGATTGGTTGAACGACGGCTCACGCTCTCTTCAAGAGGTTACCATTGGTGCCAAACGAACAAAACTTACAAAGTTTGACGCTACCAAGCCAGCCTTTGTGATTGATGCATATACGGCACTCAATGAGGCTATAGATGCAGGATTCTGTACAGGTTATTATATCGGACAGGAACGTTTCATTACCGACGTATCCAGAACTTATATCGGTGATATGAATATGGAACGTCCTTATGATATTGTCCTCCGATTGGAATCCAAATTAGTGAGGGAGAAGTCAGCCTTGCAACAATCGAAGGAGAGCACAGGCGTCAATGGAGGTGGCATACCTACCTGGAATAGCAACATCTCAACCAGAGAACAGGAGCGATATAATAAACTTTATAATTTGGATAAGGTATATATCTATACCGATTACAGTCCGCGACGTGAGGGAGACAAACATTTTGATGGCAGCAATCAACCAGAGGTGACCATTGACCTGCGTTCCTACTTAGATACATCTAAACGCACCGTACGTCGTGACCGTTATGTTATTCTGCCAGGCTTCTCAACACCGGATGATTTCTATCAACCCAACTACAGCAAGAAGCCATTACCAGAAACCAAGGACTACAGAAGAACCTTGTATTGGAATCCAGACTTGAAACTTGATGAATCAGGTAGTGCGAAGATAGAGTTCTATAATAACTGCAAACCTACTCAGATAGCTATAAGTGCCGAAGGAATGTCGGCAGACGGAACGTTACTTACAGGCAAAAGCATGCCAGAAGACAGATAAACATAAACCTTATATATTATGACAGAATTAAAAGACATTGTTGCACAGTTTGCCATTAGTGGCACTGTTAGTGAGATAAAGCCCTTAGGCGAGGGCCTTATCAATGATACCTATAAGGTAAAGACCGCAGAAACAGATCAACCTGACTATGTACTACAACGCGTGAATGATGCCGTTTTCCCCGACGTGGATATGGTAATGCGTAATATCGATGCAGTAACCACTCACATCCGCAAGAAACTGGAGGAGAAGGGTGAGAAAGATATCAATCGTAAGGTACTGACCTTCATCCCGCTAAAAGAAGACAGCAAGAAGCTGTATGCCTTGGTGGATAAGAAATACTGGCGCATCATGATATTCATACCTGATGCTATAACCAAGCAGGCGGTTAATCCGGAAAGCAGCAAAGCTGCGGGGAAAGCATTTGGTAACTTCCAGTCTATGCTAGCCGACATCCCCGTACAGTTGGGTGAGACCATTAAGGATTTTCATAACATGGAGTTTCGCTTGCAACAGTTACGTGAGGTAGTGAAAGCAGATCCTGCAGGACGTGTTAGTGAGCCCCAAGTACAGAAGATGCTGCAAGAGATAGATGCCCGTGCAGAGGAAATGTGCAAAGCAGAGCGTATGGGAAGGGAAGGCATTCTGCCAAAACGAGTTTGTCACTGCGATACCAAGGTGAACAATATGATGTTCGACAAGAACGATAATGTGCTTTGCGTTATTGACCTTGATACTGTAATGCCTAACTTTATCTTCTCAGACTATGGCGACTTCTTGCGTACAGGTGCTAATGTGGTGGCTGAGGACTGTCCTGATATGGACAAAGTGCAGTTTAACGTGGAAATCTTCAAAGCCTTTACAGAGGGTTACCTAAGCAGTGCTGCCTCGTTCCTGACACGTGTGGAGATAGAAAACCTTCCTTATGCTGTAAAGCTCTTCCCTTATATGCAATGCGTTCGATTCCTGTGGGATTACCTGAGTGGCGACAAGTATTGGAAGTGTCAGTATCCCGAGCACAACTTTGTACGTGCCAACAATCAGCTTCACCTGTTGCTGAGTATTGAGGCTCATGAGGATGAGATGAATGCTTTCATTAACAAGTGTCTTTCCTGATGGCACAATTATGGATTACGAAATTGAATAAGGATGGATTTTAAGACTTTATCAGAAACACGTTATTCTGTACGTGCATATTCGGGCGAGCCCGTAACAGAGGACCAACTGCAATATATTCTGGAGTGTGCGCGTCTGGCACCTTCTGCAGTTAACCTTCAGCCTTGGAAGTTTTATGTAATGACTTCCCAAACGGACAGAGAATTGTTACAGCAATGTTACAAACGCGACTGGCTCAGCCAAGCCCCTTTATACATTCTGCTGACCGTTCAGCATGATGTGGAGTGGGTGAGAAGTGACGGCAAACGTCATGGCGACATAGATATTGCTATTGCCGCCGAACATATCTGCCTGGCTGCTGCCGAATTAGGCTTGGGCTCCTGTTGGGTTTGTAACTTCAATGCCCAACTTTGCCACGAGCTATTGAAGTTGCCAGAAACAGAAGAACCTGTTGTGCTTATTCCTATCGGTAAGGCTGCAGCCGACCTGAAGCCGTCGGAGAAGAAACGCAAGGATATGGCGGAGATTGTGGTTCGCCGCTAATCCTTCTGAAAACGGAACCAGTCAACATCTACCCATCCTCCGCTCTGCTTGGTTGCATAGTTGAAGATAGCAAAGCGGTTGCCTACAAAGTGTTCCAGATTGAAAACCATGTGGAAGCTGTCACCAAACGGCTTCCACTCCTTTCCATCTTGTGAATAGAGGAAAGTAGCATTATCTGAGATAAAATCGGCAACGACGCGCAGATAAACAATGTCCGGGTTGTATGCGACACGGGCTTTTTCTTCCGTTCTGCCGGTCATAAGCAGATATCGCTGTCCATCCTCTATGACAATCTCTATGGTTCCCGGTTGAGAGCAGTAAGTGGAAAGTCCTGCGTGATCACCTTCTTTCATCTGGCTGACATCGAGGCGTACGCTGGCTTCTGATTTTGGTCCGTAGGTTCTTTGCGTAAGGGTATTACGTGCTTCAAAAATATTGTTGACAACCTTTCCCGTTTTCAAGCGAAGGAAACCCTTACGTTCTGTAAGTGACCACAGACTATTATCGGGATTGTGGTTCCACTCCCACACTACGTCTAACTCAGGTTTCTTGAATTCGTCGCTTGCCGTAATACGTTCCTTACTTTTTTTGCCACCTCCTGGCATTGCCAACGTCTTACCTATCTTTCCAGTTTCGTCGCCTAACATAGGCCAACCTTCCTCCCATCTCATAGGCATCAGATACGGAATTCGTCCCACAGCATCGTGATCCTGCATCATCATGCTCCACCATTCGCCATTGGATGTGTCTATAAAGAATCCCTGAGCCACTCCACGTCCGCGTATCCCTGCATCGTCAGAGAGAATGATCTTCATGTTATTGGCATAGTCTCCGTCAATCTTATCGGCACGGAAACAAACTTGTGTGCGGATTCCGCCCTGTGGCCACCAGATGCAAGTAAGATAGTACTTGCCATCGTGCTTATAAGCGTGAGAACCTTCCAGCAAGCCTTTTGGCTCCCCGTGTACTACCTCACAACTTACGCCGTCTTCCTTGAATCCGGGACGGAAGTCTGGATAGAACTCACGTAACTGTATATGTGAGCCATTAAAGAAAAGGAAAGGACGGTCGTCATCGTCGATAAAGAAAGCTGCATCATGATAGTATGTGTCGCTTTGCCAGATGACTTCCCACTTCTTGCGTGGATCGGTGGTGCTATATAGGAATGATTTGGCACCTGTACCAAAGAAGCAGTAAAACTTTCCTTTATGATACTTCAGTGATGCTGCCCATTGGCCACGACCATATACGTTTCCACCTTCCAGATTATTCTTCGGACTATCATTCAGCGTATCGAAGATGTAATTCACCGTTTCCCAGTGAACAAGGTCTTTTGAATGCATAATAGGTGCTCCGGGAGAAAAATGCATGGTGGTAGAAACCATCCAGTAATCGTTACCCACGCGAACGGCATCCATATCGGGAACATCAGACCAGATTACGGGGTTTGTAAATGTATTACGTGCCTGTAATGTGTTTGCAGAGATAAGTAAAATGGTAAATGTAAAAATATTGATTAACGTTTTCATCTTTCAGTTTATAATATGGTTATTTTATAATGATGGTACAAAGATAGCAATTATTTGAAGAAAGACAGCCTATCTGTGCCTGTTTTTCGCAAGAAACCCCCGAAGTATTGCTCCGGAGGTTCCTTTATTTTGTTTATGCGTTTCTGTTAATTCCAATCGGGTACATCAGCTCCCTTTTCATAAACACCCACAACATTCATCCAAAATAGCAATGTGCTATATGTAGGAACGGCATCTGATGGGCTTTCACTTCCATATCCCATTTGCTGCGGTACATATACATACCACTCGTCTCCTTCAACCATATATTGCAGGGCTGTTTGGAATCCTTCAACAGTCCCGCTGACAGAAATTGTTGCGGGGGCTGCCGTTTCCGGATTGAATGTTCCCTTGAAGGACTGGTCAAATACGACCATCTTCGTTTCCTTGCTGATGTTGTCCTCTGAGATGTACTCAGTTGGCATCAGCCAACCACGGTAATGAAGTAGCACGTAGTCTGTGAAGTTTATCTTCTGTTTGCCTTCGCCCTGTTTTACTATCTTGCAGACGATGCTATCTGTAGTGGCACCAGGTATGTCTGCGCTACGACGTAAACTCTTAAACATACGCCAAGAGCAATGGCTCTCCCATTCTTCGCCATATTGGGCCTTGGCTAAAGAGATTGCTGTACGGGCTGAATCAGCCACCTGTTCAAACCACATAGCATTTCGGGTATTCCAACTATAATAAGGATCCCACTCATTGCTCTCCTCTGAGCATGAGACCAGACATATTAGTCCAAGAAGTAAAACAAGAACTTTATTCATTACAGCAAATTCTTTAACAGACTGGTGATGCTGACCTTATCCTCAATAATACCACGCAGGTCGCTGATTGCAACACGACGCTGCTCCATAGTATCGCGGTCACGTAAAGTAACGGTATTGTCTTCCAATGTCTGTTGGTCAACTGTTACGCAGAAGGGGCAACCAATAGCATCCATACGGCGATAACGCTTACCGATCTGGTCCTTCTCCTCGTATTTACAATTGAAGTGGAAGCGCAAATCATTGATAATCTCCTGAGCTTTCTCTGGCATACCATCTTTCTTGGTCAAGGGGAATACCGCTAATTTCACGGGAGCCAAGGCTGCTGGCAAGTGCAGGACAGTACGTGTCTGACCGTCAGGTAGCTGCTGCTCCTCATAACTGTGGCACATGATAGAGAGGAACATGCGGTCAACGCCGATAGAGGTCTCTATAACGTATGGAGTGTAGCTCTCGTTTGTATCGGGATCAAAGTACTCGATTTTCTTGCCGCTATACTTGGCGTGCTGAGAAAGGTCGAAGTTGGTACGAGAGTGAATACCCTCAACCTCCTTGAAGCCGAAAGGCATATGGAACTCAATGTCTGTAGCAGCATTGGCATAGTGAGCCAGCTTATCGTGGTCGTGGAAACGGTAGTTCTCTGCACCGAAACCAAGGTTCTGATGCCACTTCATACGAGTCTCTTTCCACTTGGCAAACCAGTCGAGCTCTGTACCGGGCTTGATAAAGAACTGCATCTCCATCTGCTCAAATTCGCGCATACGGAAGATAAACTGGCGTGCAACAATTTCATTACGGAATGCCTTACCTATTTGGGCAATACCGAAGGGAAGTTTCATACGGCCCGTTTTCTGAACATTCAGATAGTTTACGAAAATACCCTGAGCAGTCTCAGGACGCAGATAGATGGTGCTGGCGCCGTCGGCTGTACTACCCATCTCTGTCTTGAACATCAGGTTGAACTGACGAACATCTGTCCAGTTGCGTGTTCCGCTGATGGGACAAACAATACCTTCGTCCAGGATAATTTGCTTCATACCCTCCAGATCAATACCGCCCTCGGCATTCATTACCTCCTGATAACGTTTGTGCAAGGCATCAAACTTCTCCTGATTCTCTAATACACGTGGGTTGGTAGCACGGAACTGAGCCTCGTCAAAGGCATCGCCAAACTTCTTCTTGGCTTTTTCTATTTCCTTCTGGATCTTATCCTCATATTTTGCCAGTTGTTCTTCAATGAGAACATCTGCACGGTAACGCTTCTTGGAGTCACGGTTATCAATCAGAGGATCGTTGAAAGCATCAACGTGGCCGGATGCCTTCCAAGTAGTGGGGTGCATAAAGATGGCAGCATCAATACCCACAATATTTTCGTGCAGCAATACCATGCTCTGCCACCAGTATTGCTTTATGTTGTTCTTTAGTTCTACGCCATTCTGACCATAGTCATAGACAGCACCTAAGCCATCATAAATATCGCTGCTGGGGAAAACAAAACCATATTCCTTACAGTGTGAAACTATCTTCTTGAAAACATCTTCCTGTTGTGCCATAATAATATTATTCCTTTGTTCTTATTACTTTTGCGTGCAAAGATACAAAAAATCCATGAAAGGTGTACCTACTTTTCATGGATTTATACCTTTCCGTTGATATTTAACTCATTTTACCTTAACATTTTATGCTTTTTCAGATGGGTTGTTTTATAAGAACAAAGAAGCGGCACTTACGTGTCACTTCTTCTTTTCTTAATATTCATCCTCGTTGAAGAGAAAATCTTCTTTTGTGGGATAATCTGGCCAGATGTCCTCAATGTTTTCATAAACATCGCCCTCGTCTTCAATCTCTGAGAGATTCTCTATTACTTCAAGAGGAGCTCCACTACGTGTAGCATAATCTATGAGCTCCTCTTTGGTCGCAGGCCAGGGAGCATCCTCCAGTTTTGAGGCTAATTCCAAAGTCCAGTACATTTTTCTATAATTTTTATGTTTTTATTTTCAATTGACTAATGCCTAAGGTCTCTATTTTTTAAGGAAGCATCCTTTTTGAGGCGCAAAGATACAATAATTTCTGGAAAAATCATCCTTTATGCCATAAAATTTCATCTGTACCACCTAAAAAATTTAGCCTACAAGCCAGAACATATAGATAATCGCTTAAACGATTGATATATGCAGTAACGTATTTGTCAACAGGCTCTTCAGCGTTCAATGCACAAATCCTGCGTTCCGCCCTACGGCAGACTGTCCTGCAGACGTGGGCAACGGCTGCTGCTCTGCACCCGCCAGGCAGTGTAAACCCGCGCCAGCCAGGCAGGCCTTCGTTGGCCAGGTCTATACAGTGTTCCAGTTCCGAAACATCCTCTGCTGTTATCTGGCATTTACATGGTTCCTTACTATCCGAATCGGTAGCAAGGATATTTCCTATGGCAAACAACTGACCTTGGATTCTCTCCAGACATTCGCAGTCGGCTGGTTCGCCAAGATAAGTTATGAGAAGGCCCAATTGGCTGTTCAGCTCATCTATCGTACCATAACTCTCTATTCGTAGGCTGGACTTAGGTATGCGTTTCCCACCAACAAGGCTGGTCAGGCCAGCATCACCGGTACGCGTATAGACGTTACATTTTTTCATTAGAAATTTACAATATAGTGTTGTTTGTTATACTTGGTATCAAAAAAGGCTATTCCAATATCGTAAAGGTCAAAGCTAATAACAGAGGGTAGGTTCAGAAACCATTCTTTATGTTTGTCTAAGTTATCCAGCACTAGCATAGAATGCTCATGTAGATGAATGTAAATGTCTTCGCAGGGTTCTGAGAGCCAACATAAATCTATTTGTCCTTCTGGTACATTATTTATTATATGGGACTTCCTGCATCCTGCCTTTAAATACCGTTCCACATTGTTCGACGGCATGAGGCAGAGGATATCCTTTGGCTGTTTCCAGTTGCTGATACGCAACAGGAGGTGTAGTACCTTACGAACCCTCAAAAGGTCTTTCAATGGTAGAGACTTATCCAGATCCCTGTATGCATAGTATGGCGTCTTCTCGTATATCACATCCGTAATAAAATGAAAGGCAAACGGCGAATGAACACCGTAGCCGCAACGATGTCTGAAGCGGCGAAGCCAAATTATGGGATTGGATAGCCTATACATGATGCGAAGTTACGAATAAGCAAGAACAAAACAAAATAAACGAAGGGAAAATTACTACTACGCCTAGAAAAAATATTTTTCACGTGTACCAGTAAATCTTTCTACGTGTAGCAAAAAAAAGGCCCGACTAGATGTCGAGCCCTTGAAGTGTTTATTGTGTAAATAAGTTTCCTTAATTACTTAACAGCAACCTTCTTGCCATCAACTACGTAAACACCCTTTACAGCCTTGCTTACACGCTGACCAGCCATGTTGTAGATAACACCGCTCTTTGTCTCATCAGCAGAAATGCTGTTGATAGCGGTCACAATGGTGCAAGTAAAAGGATCAAAAGTATATTCAGTTCCCTTTTCTCCTTCTACTTCGCTTGGGACATAAGCCTGTCCATCTTTGAAATTAACAACTTTATCTTTCAGAGTACCTGTTACGGGGATATGGAAGATTGCGCCATCACCAGCTGCAACACCAGGTCCACCATAGCAAGTTACCATTGTGTAGCCTTCTGCTGCATCACGAATATCCATACTCCACTTCTTTGTTCTGGCGTCCTTAACACGATTCTCATCTCTGTCCCACAAAGGGTATGTTTCACCATCTTCAGTCTCTGTTACAACTGTAACTCCCTCAGGAAGGAGGAACTTGAAAGAAAAAGATGAAACCAATTTTTCGTTTTTCAACTTGACGTCAACGCAGCTGTTCGTCTTATCGAATTCAGCGTACATAGACACTACTGTCTGAGCACTTGCTGCCATAGTTAAAGCAAAGACAGCCATAAAAGTAAAAATCTTTTTCATATTTGCTTATTTTTATTGGTTAGTTATATTTTTCTATATCGTAATCAATTTTTTTATGCACCAGCCATAATCTTAAGGATTTCCTCGATGTCACCAACACCTACAGAACCACTGCCATCAAGGTCAGCTGCAGGATTGTTCTCGCCACTAGCCATAAGCTTAAGAATCTCTTCGATATCACCAACGCCTACAGTACCACTGCCGTCGAGGTCACCTCTAATTCCAGTTGCAGGAGTAACGGTCAACTTAGCTGATACAGTTTCAGTAGCGGGCTGAGAAATCTCTGTACCATCATCAGCATGCATAACAGTGTTCTTCAGCTCGATGGTATATTCGCCTTCAGCTACAGAAGCATCTACCTTCAAAGTAATTGTGGCAATAGGAGTAGCATTTGATTCACCCTTTGCAACGGCAGTCTCAGTCTCAGAGAACAATGTGTTTCCGTTTACCTGAATAGCTTCAGTCCAACGACCAGTCTGAGCAACACTTACCAAAGTAACACCCTGAGGTAGAACTAACTCAGCTTGCCAGTTGATAATAGCCTTAGTAGCATTCTTCATGTTCAAGGTTACCTCAACAGTCTTACCCTGCTCACCAGTAGCGGAGCCCAATGTCAGATTGTTGTTAGCGCGGTTAAGAGCAGCATTAGCGCCCACGAAAGAGCAAACTGCCATCAACAGAAATAAAAATCTTCTTTTCATAAGATAAATTTTTAAAGTGAATAATTTGTAATTTTATTAGTTTTCGTTCTTGTTTTAGTTAGCTTTTTTAGGTCTAAACATAGTTATACGATGCAAACTTACATATTTTTTCTCAATCACCAAAGATATTCCTACTTTTTTTTGATTTTTTTTATTGAAAATGTTTTTTGCATTGTTTTTAACGATAAAATGTAGGCTAGAGTTATATCCAACCGTTCTCCTTGTACCATTTTATGGTAGCTTCTACCCCCTGTTCCAATTTCCATTGGGGCTGGAAGCCGAAATCGCGTTTGGCAGGTTCTATATCACATTGCCAGTTACGCTGGCTAAGGATGTAGAACTTATCATCATTAAGGGCATTCATCTTACCCGTGAGATGGCTTACACGCGTGCTTACCCAGCAGATGATACGGAGCAGCCATAATGGCGCCTTGATATGCAGAACCCATGGATTTCCGAGGTGCTGCTGCAACAAATCACTGAACCTACGGCTGTTATATACTTCGCCATCGCTCAGGAAGTAAGCTTTTCCCTGTGCAGCAGGTGAAACAATACATTTATATATAGCCTGTACCACATCCATCATGTAGATGAAAGTAATTTCCTGTGGCTTATATCCTACAGCAAAGTCTATGTGCTGCTTGATGCTCTTCGCCATCATGAAGTAGTCCTTCTCGCGCGGGCCATACACACCTGTTGGCCTGAGAATAGTATAGGGGAAATCCTTTTGCTGAAGCAGGTATTCCTCTGCCTTCAGTTTGCTCCTGCCATAAGCTGTATTAGGCATGGGCGTGTCCGTAAGAAGTATGGGACTGTATATCCAGGGATTCTCTGCAGAAGGTCTCCTTATCGCTTCTTCTCTGACAGCACCAAAGATGCTAAGGCTGCTTACGAAGACAAACCTTTTGGGTGTCATGCCTGCTGTTCGCAACGCATCTATCAGGTTACGGGTGCCATCTGTATTGGTGCGATAGAAATCTTCTTCATTTAAGCACTTAGTGGCTCCAGCGGCATGCACAACATAGTCCCATCCATTACCGTCCATCTGCTCCTTGTACTGTTGTAATTGCTGAAGCAGTTTGTCGGGGTTGGAGAGGTCGAGTTGGGCAAACTTTATGCGTTCGTCCTGCAGATAGCCACGGCTACTGGTACCGCGAACACCTGCCCAGACCTCGAGCCCTTTGTCCAGTCCCTCCTGGACAATATAACTACCTATGAAGCCGCTGGCTCCTGTTACAAGTATTGTCATTCTTCGTTGTCCTCTTCTTCAGGGGTGGGGCCGTAAGAATCTAAGTTGTATTTCTTAAGAAGGATAGGACTGAGGAATCTATCGTTCTGACCCATAACAAACTTAGGAGGAATATAGCCACCCAAATCCTGACGCATATAGGGAGCTGCAGCTCCAGGCATTACACAGCGGAAGTCAACAAGATACATGCGGCTTCTCTGCTCGGGAATCTCCAACACACCGTCCACAGAGGTGATACCCCAGGGGTTACGCATAGAGAATGCATATTTCTCGGGGTAACGGGTGTACATAACGGTAAAGGCATGGGCAGTAACAGTCTCCAGCGTACCGCAGAGAACACCATTCTGATGGAAACCACCTACACAGATCATGCCATTTTTAAGGGCATAATCAACAGCTATTTTCATCTCGCTGTTAAACAACTGCCCCCAATCGTATGCCCAACTGTCGCCATTACCTGTGAATGGGGGAGCCGCATGCTCCGTGGGAATGCCTTCAATACCTCCTGTCTTAAAACATGTCATCCACTTCATGAGGGCTTTCTCCATGATGGTAGCCCAATTGTACTTGTCATTTTTCCCGCTAAGTTGTGGGCAATAGCCGTCATCATTGCAAAGCAACTTATTATCTACTGCAACCTCAATGGGGTTACCCTGAGGGTCGTACATTTTAACAGTGTACTTCGTAGAACTTACCTTGGTAATAATGCTCTTGATGAAGTCGGGATAAATATAAGCAAATGATGCAAACACGGCACACATACAGCAATCACCAATAGCATGCTGGTTTACGTCAGCAGGGGTGGGTGTACCGCCATTCAGAGGATACAATGTAATAGTTTTGGCTTTCCACTGCTTGTAGTCTTCAAGACCGATAAGTTTAGAATCTGGCTGATTGCTAGCATCTGCCAGCCATTCTTTCTGCTCAGCAGTTGCTGCAGAATACCTGGCATATTTCTCACCCATGGGTGAAATACTTGAATGCGTAGGACTCTTCTTCAAGGCCCATACCTTGGCAGTGTCTGTCAGTTCAGTTCGGTTAGGATAGCGATAGGGCTCTTTTGCCAAATACGCATCAGTCGTTGATCTGAAGAAATAACGGGTTGTACTACCCATCTTTAATACCAACAGTTCGTCCTCAAGGGCAGAAACAGTGTATGTGAGAGTAGTACCATCGTTGCGTGATGTTGCTTTAAAGGTCTTTTTGTTCTCGGCGTATGTCAGGTCAAAAAACTCTTCTTCTCCAGTAGATTTAATCTGCTTCAGAACAGTACCACTGAAAATCCATCTTTCGTCGCCATTCATATTTTTCTGGCTTGAGCTAGTTACACGCCATCCCAGATACCAGTATCCGTCAACCTGTCCAGGTTCAGCCTCTGGCATGAATTCCAAACTCTTAATTTTGTTAATGTTGTAAGAGATGACAGAATTGTCATCAAATGTAATGTCAAGGCGCTGTGCCTTTGCCACCACACTCACCATCATAACGATGGCCAAAAGAAAAAGGTTTTTTTTCATCTTTTATTGTTAGTTTATTTGTTGAATACTCTGCGTTTTCATAAAAAAGCGACGCAAAGATAATGTTTTTTTTGAGTACAAAGAGTAAATGCTCAAAAAAAATCACACGAAAAGAGCATTCTATCTAA
Organism: Bacteroidaceae bacterium; assembly: GCA_024683455.1. Lineage (GTDB taxonomy): Bacteria > Bacteroidota > Bacteroidia > Bacteroidales > Bacteroidaceae > Physcousia. The sequence continues at coordinate 19,654 of JAIKYE010000021.1, read as the reverse complement.
TAACTAACAGATAAAGACGTTGTATAATGAAACAAATCTGGTATTTTTAACGCTTCTTCTTAAGAATTGCCTGCAAGATCTCAGGGTCGTTGGTGGTGATGATGTCAATCCCTTTCATTTTGGCAAATTCCGTAAGAGCTTCTTCACCATCAACCGTCCACACATTCACTTCAACACCTAGTTGCTGAGACTCCTGCAACCATTCGGGATGTGCCTTAAAAACACCATGATGATAGTCTATGCCCGTCCATCCCATAGCTTTGATCTCTTTCGGCGCCATATCACCTTTTAGGTAAGCAATCTTAGCTGATGGTTCCTGAGCATGAAGGTATTCACATACATGCTTGCTGAAGGAAATGTACTCTGTACGCTCCTGCAGCTTCAGCATGTGAATCAGTTCCAAACAACGCTGCACAACGCGTTCATCACGTTGTGCAGTGCTGTGAGGTTTGATCTCCAGAATTAATTGACAACCTTCCGTTTTCGTAGCCTCCAAAAGATACTGTTGCAGGGTAGGGAGAAACTCGCCATTAGCCAAGCGATGGTTCATCAGTTCCGCATAGGTAGCATCCTCTATCTTTATTCCATTGATGGTCCCGTCATGGAAAACCACAGGAACGCCATCGACAGTAAGCCATACATCAAACTCGGAACCGTAGCATCCGATGGCAGCTGCCTTCTGCAGCGATACGATGGAATTTTGGGCACTACCATCCGTGCGCCAGTATCCGCGGTGAGCCACTACCTTTGGCTGCGCACACACCATAAGTGATACGCAGACCAAAGCTAATGTATAGAAGGTTTTTCTCATTCTTTATTTTTTACTCTATAACAGCAGCATAGCCGCCATTCTTCATCATCTTGATGTCGAGAGTGCTTGTAGCGCTAACCTGACGCTGCTCCTTGTTGTAGTGCATAGCCTGCCAGTTGGCATTTACACCATCCTTGTAAGCTGTAAGTGTATGATTGCCAGCGCCCAAGAAATCAAGTTTCAGACTGAAAGTACGAGAATCCTCATCACCATTGCAGATACCGCCAATGAACCACTTGTTGCCTTTACGCTTGGCAGTGATTACGTACTTTCCTGCCTCTGCAGCCAAGCAACGGGTCTCGTCCCATGTGGTAGGAACTGAGGCTATGTAGCGTGTACAATCATCGTTCTGATAATAACGTGTTGGGTTGTCAGCCAGCATCTGGATACCACTCTCCAGTACTACGTAGAGTGCCATCTGGAAACAACGTGTTCCCATTGCACCGCTGTTGGGACGACTGGCATGGTAACGATCAGGCTGCATGTTGTTCATGCCGCCAGGAGTAAAGTCGGCAGGACCTACTGCATTACGGATGAAAGGCAGATAGGTGGTGTTCTCTGGACGGCAACTACCCATCTGCTCCAAACCACGGATACCTTCATAAGAGAGGAAGTTGGGATATTCATATTCCAAACCGGTAGGAGTGAATGATCCGTGCAGGTCAACCAACAGTTTATATTTAGCAGCCTCAGATACTACACGCTTGTAGAAGTTCACCATCCACTGATCGGCATGGTCCATAAAGTCAATCTTTACACCGGCTACACCCCATTCAGCATAAGTCTTGAAGAGATCCCAGTTCTTCTCAACTGTCAACCAAGGCAACCAGATGATAACACCAACACCCTTGCTCTTGCAATACTGGATTAGTTCTTTCAGACGCATGTCGTCATTGGCAGTGTAAGGATCTCTGGTATCCTTTGCCCAACCCTCGTCCAATAGAATATACTCAACGCCATACTTAGCTGCAAAATCTGCAAAATAGGCGTAAGTCTCGTAATTACAGCCGGATACGAAGTCTACATCGGGACCGAAAGGAGCTGCACCGTTCCACCATTCCCAGCTTACCTGACCAGGCTTAATCCAACTGGTATCTGTCAGTGCAGGTTTACGGGACAGCTGCAAGGTGACAGTTTGCTCTACGATACCCTTACTGTCTGTACAAGCAACATAACGCCAAGGGAATGAGCGGGTACCTGCTGTCTTAGCAATAAAGTTACCTTCTGTAATGGTCTCGCTACGGTCACCTCTGGGCTCCCATTTGATAGGAGCTTTGGGGTATGTAGCTTCAATACCTTCTGCAGTAGGCTGCAAGAACAAACGAGGATAGTCATCTACATCGGCCTCACCCATCAGCAACTGGCTGTCGTTGGGACCAGAAAGCAGACAGGGGATAGTAGATAGCTTACGGTCGCTCTGGTTCCACTGCTCCAAAGTCTCGTGTCTGTATGACTCCTCGTATGAGGTGTTAAAGTTACCAGTGGTCTGTCGGTGAGCTACATAACCTTCGGTAGGAACAAAGGTAAAGTTATCTTCCTGAACCTCAACGTTTCCCTTAATCTTGGTTACGAAACGATAAGCAACGGCATTATCCATCACACGCATCTCCACAGCATAGTTGCCGTAAGAGAGAGTTGCCTGTGTATAGGAACTTTCTACAGTGCTGAACTTAATGGGAACAACGGGTTTGATGGTCTCTTTAGCAGAGGTTGTCTTTACGCTTTTGAAAGGTGTCGTACCTGCGTAATTCTTACCGTTTATCAACATATTTACGCCCTTGATGGTATAAAGGGTTGTACCATTCTTGGTAACGGTCCATCCTAAGGGACTTTGTTGGAGTTGTACATGCAATGTACCATTGGGAGAAACAATCTCTTTTACCTGTGCGGCATGTCCTACTAGAGAGGTGACAGCAAAAAGAATTGCCGCTGCTGTCAGGTTTTTCATAATGTTCATGTGTAAATATAAGTTATTTTGCGTTTAGTATGCCGCAAAGATAGAAATAATAAATGGATTGTGGTAGTTTTTGGGTTGTTTATGTAAACAAATCGACAGAAATCCTGAAAATTACCATATTTACTTCCATTTGGGAAGATGATATTTTGAGTTTTGAACATAAATATGTAATTTCGCAGCGTAAAACTAACATTAATATTCAAATTAACCAAATGAACAAGCCTTTAACTTTATTGATTGCCATGCTGGCATCTATAGCCATGCATGCCCAAACAGATTACTTTACACCTTATCAGCAGACCAAATTGCGTCTGCCATCAAATCCCCTTATTACCAACGATCCCTACATTTCTTTCTGGTCACCCAACAACAAGTTGACAGGCGGAACCACCAGACATTGGACTGGTGCGGTAAAAGCTATGGATGGAATCCTACGCGTTGACGGACAGAGCTATCGTTTCATGGGAACGCAAAAAGATGTTCTTCTGGAGGCCATTGCACCAATGGGGAGCAAAGGACGCTGGGCAGCAAAAATCAAGCGTTCGGGTGTAGCCTCCAACTGGTACGAGAAGGATGCCAGCGAGAGCGGATGGACAACAAGATATGGAGCTTTTGGTTCTATGAACGAATATGACGGTGTCACAACCGATTGGACCGACATCTCAGAATACTATATTCGTCGGCACGTAACCCTTACAGAGGAAGATTTAAAGTCCGATCTGTGGATTGTCTATTCTCATGATGATAATTTCGAGCTGTATATCAACGGTGTTAAGCTGGCAGAAGGAAAAGACACCTGGCGACAGAATGTTAGGGTACATCTGCAAGGTAGCTCACGCGATGCCTTGGTAGCAGGAGACAATGTCATTGCCTTCCATGTTGCCAATACACGTGGTGGCGCTTTAGCCGATGTGGGTCTTTTCCGTAATATGCTTGGATTTCATCCGGGCATGCAATCTATAGCTTCTATGGCCGATGAAGGCCCGTGGGATGCACGTGTCCGTACAGCCACGCTTTCCGGCACTACTTGGACAACAGAAGGCTATGATGATACAGGATCCGCATGGCAAACTCAATCTGGAGCTTTCGGATCTACCGGCGAGCCTTATGTTAATACGCCATGGTCAGCTCAGGGTTCCAACGTTTATATCCGCCGCCGTGTCAACCTCACAGCAGAGGATTTACAACGCGACCTGCACATTATCTATTCGCATGACGATGTTTGTGAAGGCTACATCAACGGACGCAAAATCTTCTCTACAGGCGAGACTTGGGTAAAGAACGTTGATTACCAACTGACAAATGACGACAAAGCCGTATTACATGAAGGCGAGAACATTATAGCATATCACGTGCATAACACTACAGGCGGCGCCTTGGCCGACATAGGCCTGTACTATAACATTACCGGCGAGCAAGTTGCAGAACAGACCAACCGTCACGTGCTGGCAACCAACACCTATTACAAGTTCACCTGCGGACCAGTTACATTGGATGTGGTCTTTACGGCACCTATGCTCATGAAGGATGTTGAACTTATGTCCACACCCATTAACTTCATTTCATATCAAGTTGCATCTAATGATGGTGAAGAGCATGATGTTCAGTTCTATTTTGCCACTTCACCAGAACTTACAGTCAACAACAACATGCAGCCCACTATATCCTCCATCACAGAGCAAAACGGCATTCGCTATATTAAGTCGGGGGCAAAAACACAGAATGTACTGGGCAAGGCAGGTGATATGATTTGTATCGACTGGGGGTATCTCTATATCCCAGAGATAAACGGAGCCATAAGCATTGGCAGCCAAGCAGAAGTTTCAAATACTTTTGTCGCAACCGGCAAACTTCCCGAGGCTTCTTCTGCAACCATAACAAGTTCAGAGGATGCCGACATGCCATTATTGGCATTCTCCAACGATATGGGGAAAGTCACGCAGGCCAGTTCTTATATGATGATTGGATATGACGAGGTAAAGGATATTCGTTATATGGATTTTGATTACAAAGGTTATTGGGCACGCAACGGTAAGACTATCTTCGCAGCATTTGAGGAGTTGCGCGACCGATATGACCAGATTATGACTGACTGCCAGGCTCAGGACAAAGAAATATATGACGATGGCTTAAATGCCGGAAATACCAAATACGCTGAGTTACTTTCTGGCTGCTATCGTCATGTTATCGCAGCACATAAGATTTTTCAAGACAAAAAAGGAAATCTGCTTTTCTTCTCTAAGGAAAACAACTCTAACGGATGTGTAAACACCGTGGATCTGACCTATCCATCCGCACCCTTATTCCTTATATATAATACAGATCTTATGAAAGGTATGTGTACATCAATCCTTGATTACTGCGAGAGCGACCGATGGGGGTTTGATTTCGCAGCACATGACCTTGGTACGTATCCACATGCCAACAACCAGGTTTATTCCATCCGTTTCCCAGATTCCAGTGGTGGTTTTGCAGGTAATATGCCTATAGAGGAATCCGGAAATATCGTTGTTCTGGCGGCAGCCATTTCACTTATAGACGGTGATTTAACATGGGCTAATAAGTATTGGAATACACTCAAAAAATGGACTGACTATCTGGTGGAGAATGGTCTTGACCCAGAGAATCAGCTATGTACCGATGACTTTGCCGGGCATCTGGCACATAACGCCAACCTGTCTCTTAAGGCTATCATGGGTATAACCGGTTTTTCTCTGATGTGCAAACAAAAGGGAGATATGGATAGTTACAACTATTACTTCGGGAAGGCACAGGAGATGGCTACAGAATGGGTACAGATGGCAAAAGACGGCACACATTATAAGTTGGCCTTTGATAAATCAGGCACCTGGAGTCAGAAATATAATATGGTATGGGATAAGGTATGGCAGACAAAACTTTTCCCAGATGCTGTTTACAAACAGGAGATGCTTTATTATGCAGGCCAACTCAAAACATATGGACTGCCTTTGGACAATCGATCAGTATATACTAAGTCTGACTGGATCTCCTGGACTGCTTGCTTAGGTACTCAGGCACAGTTCACTACCCACATGGACCGACTTTACAAGTATGCCAATGAAACAACGTCACGTGTTCCTCTGTCCGACTGGTTCTACACAGACAGTGGAAACTACGTAGCCTTTATTGGACGATCTGTTGTAGGCGGTCACTGGATGAAGGTGCTTTTGGATAAATGCATTTCTGGCGAGTTGATGACAGGAATAGATGCCATTGAACATTCAACATTGAACAATCAACATTCAGTTTACAATTTAGCTGGCCAGAAACTCTCAAAGCCACAGAAAGGTGTTAACATTATCAATGGCAAAAAAGTAATATACTAGATATGTTTGCCCTATAAGCTCATTTTGTGAATCGAGTTTACTCAGGGCTTTTGGGGAGGCATTCTAAATTGATAAAAAAAGAGACCGCAAGAATCTATGCGGTCTCTTTTTGTGTACGCCTGATAAGACTCGAACTTACACGCCTCGCGGCACTAGATCCTAAGTCTAGCGTGTCTACCAATTCCACCACAGGCGCATTCTTGGTTAAGACGGCGCAAAGGTATAACTTTTTGGCGAAACTGGAAACTAAATCAACAAAAATTTTCTTGTTTTTCTCTAACAAGCCCCACCTCCCATTTGGGGGGGAGGAGGGGTAGGGGGGGCTTTTAATACTTGACCTTCAGATACTTCACGCCATGTGTAGGAATAAAGTAATTAACATCCGTTGTACTCAGATCTTGCTGACGCCATAAGTCGCGTACGCTCTTCAGAGTACCTATGCCCATCTCCTCGAAATACTTCTTGAAATCTACACGAGCATCTTTCAGGCCAACATTAAAGAGACCTACTGCATATGAGCCGTCACTCAAGGGACGGCTCCAGATTTGAATGTCGCCATCCAAAACTACACGCTGTGCCTGCTTACCCAGTATATCCTGATTGACAGCATTCACCTCGTGGTTACAAAGCAGATTGATGGTAAAATCATCCATTTGGGCTATATCACAACCAATAAGCATGTTGCTTGCCAACAATGTCCACAGACTAATGTGGGTGTACTGCTCATCAGGAGTAAGGCGACTGTCACGCAGATTATTACTCCAACCTACCTTTCCAACAATCAGCATATCGGGGTCGTTCCAATGACCGGGTTCAGCATAGGGGTAGAGCTCAGGCTGACGGGCAAAACCAATATCATAGAGGCTTTCCCAAGTATCGGTGATATCACCTGTTGTACGCCATGAGTTAGCATCTACAGCATGTCCCCACTTCCATACGTCGGCCATACCATATTGGCAAAGGCTATAGAAGATGTCACGAGGTTGTTGGCGCAGACAACGCTCCATCAGCAGGTATGGGCGTACATAGCTGGCAACCGTTCTGTTATCTGGCTCAGTAGCATGTTTGCGACCATAACCGCACCAGTCATACTTCAGATAGTCAACTCCCCAACTATTGTAACTCTCGGCATCCTGCAATTCATGATCAATAGAACCCAGATAGCCACCACAGGTGAGATCGCCAGGAGAAGAGTAGATACCAAACTTCAAACCCTCTGCATGCAGCCAGTCACCCAGTTCCTTCATGCTGGGGAACTTCTCATTTACAGCAATAGTGCCGTCGACGTTACGCGCAGGTGCTTCCCATCCATCATCTATATTCATGTAGCAATAGCCATAGTCTGCCAAACCTTTCTCTATAAGAGCCTTAGCGCTGCTTACCACTTTATCCTGTGTTACGCTCAAGCCCCAGCAATTCCAACTGTTCCAACCCATAGGAGGCGTAAGCCCAATCTTACTGCCACAACGGATGGTAAACTTCTGTGTCTGTTCACCCTTGGCATTTTTAGCTTTCACAGTAAAGGTATATGACCCTGGTTTCTCCAACTTACCGCTAAGAGCACCATTTTCAGGGTTCAGGGCAAGTCCCTTTGGCATATCGTCAGAAGAGAATGTCATAGGCTTCTCACCGCTCACGCCAAAGCGGAAGTGGATGGGAGAGCCAGGACGAACACCATAGAGAGGAGTTGTGTTGAATCTGGGCTCAGCAGGCGCGGCAGGAGTAAGGATGTACTTGGGAATATATTGTGCCGTAGTACTAAGACCCGTCTTGCTTTCTGTAAAGGTGGCAATGATACGTACCATCTGATGATTGTCATAAGGCAAGCTAATAGAATGGTTCTTCTTGGCATTCACAGAAACTTTCTGGGTCTTCTCTGTTAGAATCTTGCCAGACTCAGGATCCTGGACCTGAACAGAGAACACACCGCTCTTTGTGGCATCCATTTTGCTATTGAGCGAACAAATGGCGTTCCCTTTGCCCACGGCAGAGGAGTTGGGAGTGAGGCTGTTTTCTTTGATGCTGATGCTCAAGTTATCAATGGTATTAGGTACGCGTACGCATACAGGACCTTGGAACATGCCGCCTGGATCACCTGCATTGTAAACACGTACAGCTATTACATTGTCAGCGTCCCATTTGACCAGTCCACTATTGATTTTTACGCTGTACCTGCGTAGTGTGCTCCACAGACTCTGATACCCCTTGGGGTCAGAGGGGAATCGACCCGTCTTACCTATAAGTTTACCATTCAGATAGACCTCATCTGCATCATCTATCTTACCCATATTAAAATCCACCATCTCTTTAAGGTCGGACTTGTCTATCAAACTCTTGGGGATAGTTACATGATAGCGATACCAACCAAAACCGTTCTCGCATTTGATTCCCTGTGAGGTCCAGGTGGATGTGTTACTGATTTCTTGCCATGAGCTTTCATCTACATTGACACCAGCCCATGATACATCATCTCCTACGCGGAATTTTGCATTCTCGATAAAAATATTCTGTGAAATAGATTGAAGAGAAACTGTGCATGCAAGCACAAGTACTGATAGGATTTGTTTCATTGTGTTATTGTTTTTAGGTTAAAATATAATGCTCAATGACGAATGTTCTATGAATAACGGCAGCAAAGGTAAATGTTTTTTTGTATATAAACAAGAAAAGCACCAGGAAATGTATTCCTGATGCTTCCTTGATTCTTGTTTTAGAGGGAAGTTTCTTATTCTGCTTCCTTAACGGCAACACGCTTTTCAGCAATACGTGCCTTCTTACCGGTGAGGTTACGCAGGTAGTACAACTTAGCGCGACGTACCTTACCTACCTTGTTTACGGTAATGCTGTCGATGGCGGGAGACTCGATGGGGAAGATACGCTCAACACCAACGGTACCTGACATCTTACGAACAGTGAAACGCTTTTTCTCACCGTGACCAGAGATCTTAATCACTACACCACGATAGAGCTGAATACGCTCCTTGTTACCCTCGACAATTTTGTATGCTACGGTAATAGTGTCACCAGCCTTGAATGAAGGATGGCTCTTGCCAGTAGCAAATGCTTCTTCAGCAATTTTAATTAAATCAGCCATTTTGCTTTATGTTTAAAAATTGTTTGTCGATCACCGATAGGCATAACAGGTCACACTTCTCCTGCCAGCGACCTATGGGAAAGCGGGCGCAAAGGTACAATAAAAAGTTGAGAGTTGAAAGTTTAAAGTTGAAAGTTTTTGAATTTTATGTAAAATTATGTACTTTTGCGCATCAAATATTATAATTATGAGGCACAAATTAGGTATTTTTTTGTTTTTTCTCAATTTTTCACTCTTCGCTCTTCATTACGCATCGGCGCAGCAGTATAAAGTCAAGTCTGCTAATTGGAAGCGTCTGGAAGTAACAAGTGCGCTGGATGCAAATCCCGATTCTCTGGCAATGGTCATAATTGCACCCTATAAAGCCAGTGTTGACAGCGTCATGTCTCCTGTTTTGGGTGTGAGTCGTGTAGCCATGAGTGCCACAAGGCCCGAGAGTCTTCTTAGCAACTGGGCTGCTGATGTAATGGTAGAGGGCAGTACAGCTACTGGATTACCCGCTGCCGACATGGGCTTGGTAAATATTGGCGGATTGCGTAACAACATGCCTGAAGGCATCGTAACGCGTGGAGATATTATTCTGATTTCACCTTTTGAGAACCAACTGGTAATATTGGAACTGAAGGGAAAGGATATGCTTGAACTTATGCGTAATATCGCTGCTGTTGGCGGTGAGGGTGTAAGCAGCAGCGTCAGAATGGTCATCAGTAAAGACAAAAAACTTATCAGCGCCACCATCAATGGAAAGAAAATTTCTCGCAAACGTACCTATACCGTTGCTACATTAGATTATCTTGCAGAGGGGAATGACAAGATGTTTGCCCTAAAGAAAGCAAAGAAACGTCATGAGATTGGACTCAAAACTCGTGAAGTCCTGATGGAAAGCGTTCTTAAACATCGCATTATCGACAGCAAGATAGAAGGGAGAATTACCATTGAACATTAAAAAAACCTGATTCTTATGAAGCGCATTATATTAACAATTCTTTTTCTTTTTCCCATGTTCATTGGTCATGGGTTAATATTCAATATTCAATGTTCAATGTTCAATGACGTTTCGGCTCAACCGAAACAACTCCTCATCCTTCATACCAGCGATACGCACTCATGTGTGGAGCCAATCTCGCCAAATTTTGCCGTGGCCTCGTTTGCAAATAAAGGGGGATATATTCGTCGTATCTCCTTGTTTAACCAGTTAAGGGAAGAAAATCCAGGGAAGGTGCTGACTTTTGACTGTGGAGATTTCTCCCAAGGAAGTGTATATTATAATCTGTTTAAGGGAGAGGTAGAAGTTAAACTCATGAACCTGATGCACTATGATGCAGTAACGATAGGAAACCATGAGTTTGATTTTGGTCTCGAAAATATGGCCCGCATCTTTCGCATGGCAGAATTCCCTATTGTATGCTGTAATTATGACTTTACCGGAACCCCCTGTGAAGGTCTAGTAAAGCCTTATGTTGTGATAGAACGCGGCGGAAAGAGAATTGGCGTCTTCGGTGTTGCCCCTCAGCCGAAGGGACTGGTTGTAGGTAAGAATTACGAAGGCATGAAATATACAACACCTACTGTAGCCGCACAGCCTATCATCGATAAGCTACGCCATCAGGAAAACTGCGATATAGTAGTATGTCTCAGCCATTTGGGATGGGGAAACGAACCCGAACAGGATCAGAATTTCATTTCCCATACCTTTGGCATCGATGTTCTCTTAGGCGGTCATACACACACCTACTTTACCGAGCCTGCGTATGTGAACGACAAGAAGGGGCATCAGGTAATTGTTGATCATGAGGGCAAGAATGCCTGTTTCGTAGGCAGCATCGAACTAGAAGTAGACTAGGAGAGAACCTAAAGGTTGATACTAACGGAAAGAGGCTGGGCAACCCGCCTCTTTAATTATTTTCCGTTCTTTTATCAACTGCACGCGTACTTGCTGGTTCTTGTTACGGTAAACACGTAAGTCGAAATCATCACCACAGATACGAATGTGTTTCAAACTCATTTCTGGCCAATCTTTGGGCAATCGGGGTGAGACAGTGAAACTATGCAGACCGGTAGGACGAATGCCAAACAGGCCTTCTGTAATAATACGGGCATACAGAGCACTCTCGGCAGAGAGATGACGTTGATTTCCCTCGGGCCATGCCTCAATAGCATAAGGAACATGATTGCCTAACAGACGCGTATTAGAATAATACTGCAAGAAGCCCAACGTACGTTCTGTATCACCTGCCATCAGTGCACCACGCAAGGCATAAAGGGTAGAGCGATCCCAGAATGTCTCGCTGCCTGCTTGCGTCAACATACCGTCCTTGGTCCAGAGACGGGGCGAATACAAAGCATCTATGGTTCCCTTGGCACGCTCAAAGATACCCACGGTCAGTGGGATACAAATCCAAGAACGCAGCACGTTATTACCTTCGTAGTAGCGATAGGTATCAAAACCCTCTACCTCTGCATGAAAGAACTTATCCATGGCTGCTCTAAGCTCACGTGCTTGCTTTTCATAACTCTTGACTACAGAAGAAGGCTGCTTTAGGTCGCGTGCCAAGTATGCAGCAGAGAGCAGAGCATCATAGTATAAAGATGAGGTGCAAAGGTTGGCATTACCGCTGGGAAAACGTCCCTCTAACTCGTCTTTATCGGAGCAAACCACACCTGCTTCGTTTAGCTGTCTGTGACAATATTCCAATGTCCATTGAATGAGGGGCCAAAGGTGTTGGGCTTCTTGGCGATTTCCCCTGGCCAGGGCATAGCGTGAAGCTCCATAGGCTATCATAGCTGCATCGCCACGATCGCCAGCACCATTCCAGTAATCAGTACCCTCTGCAATAATACTGCTGGGGATTGCCTTCCATTCATCGTTCATCCATGCTGCAAACATATTCCACGAATTCATGGCTGACGCGTTGGCATAGGGATCCCCGATAAAGGGGAAGAACGGGTTGGCATATTCGGCCTGGTCGTTAGCCCATATAGCAGCATAGTAACGTTCCCCGCCAGGTCCATGCATGGGACCGTTCTTCGTTTCGTAGATACTCTCGCAGGCACGTATCTTAGAGAAGGCGAACATACGGTCCAGCACTTTGTCTGGGGATTCTAATATCAGATTCTCCTGCCACCTAGCTACCAGTTCCTTACGTGCAGCAATCTCTGCTGTCACATTGCACAAAAGAGATTGCTCTCTCTCCCTGCGGGCACTGATTACAGCTGAAAAGATTTTGCTCTCTTTGGGTTTTAACTGAAAGGTCCCCGTGTCATAAAGTCTGGATTCTACCACATAAGTGCCATCCACGCCTTTTTTAGCATCACTGGTCAGACGATGTTCTGTGGGTTCTATACTGATGGTCACCGGGCGGTCGCTCAGGTTGGTCAGTTCATATTGCTCTACCAACGCAGGTAGGGTAGTCGAAGGGCTTAGCGTTCGTCTAACACCTATGTTACCCCACTTACTTTGAACTGTCATTAGCCCATTCAGTGAAATAGATTCAACTTGCTCTTTACGATCGATAAGTCGGCTTTGGCCTATAAGTACACTCTCTAATGGGTCCCAGTTAATGTAGCGGATAAAACTGCCATGTGTATCATTGGGAATAGTGCGAAGCATCGGGAATACCAAATGGCGTTCACAGGTGAAACGTCCCGTGCCATTAATGCCATAATGCAATACAACCGCCATCTTCTTTCCCGCCATTTCTACATGATCAGCATGTACATGGCCATCATTAGTCCATGTAATTCCACCTTCTGGATTTATAGACCAAAACGGTTTTTCCATCTCAGCAGCTTTTATAGAAAAGCATGCTATAACCGCACTCAACAATAACAGAGGTTTGATATTCATTTTCATGCTATAGTATATTATGTAATGATTATGTATATGTTCTTCCTGGGAGTTCTTGTAGAGTAAATTGACTTGCAGCTTTGTCTGAATACCCTTTTCGAGCCGTAAAAGTACAATTAAATGAAAGAAAAACAAAAAAAAAGTCTCAAAAACCACCTTGTCCTACAATTATTTAACGTTTATTGTTAAACCGCTCACATAATAAAAGCATTATTAATTATGCGAAATTCTTCGTTTTTGTAAGGTGCATATTACAATTAAATGAGTTAAGAATAAAAAATATTGATTTATTAAGTCAGTAAATAATTAAACGATTATCTTTGAAGCAGGGAATAACTAATAGGGGCGAGCCCCAAAACAAAATTGGCCCTTCTTTAACAAAGGAAAATAATCGAGCCACCTTTAAGCAACACTCAAAGGTGGTTCGATATTTTTCTAATCTCTCCCAAAATTCGGACCAATTTCCTTTGAATATCGCTCATTAACTTGTAACTTCGCACCCGATATGAAGAAATCAACAATTATATTTGATCTGGATGGCACACTACTGGACACCATACAGGATTTGGCTGCAGCAACAAACTATGCGTTGCGAGTAAATGGTATGCCTGAGCACTCTATTGAAGATATCAGAAGATTTGTAGGAAACGGTGTACGCAAACTCATAGAACGAGCTATGCCAGAATGGGCAGATACGACTAAACGCAACGACGTATTTGATGCCTTCCGTGCTTACTATATGGAACATTCTTTGGATGCCACAAAGCCCTACGACGGTATCCGCGAGATATTACAAGAGCTGAAAAAGCGTGACTGGAAGATAGCTGTAGTAAGCAATAAAATGATGGCTGCCACCCAGGAACTGGTAGCTCATTTCTTTCCTGAAATAGAAGTGGCGATAGGTGAAAATGAGGCCGCAGGAATCCGTAAAAAGCCAGCACCAGATATGGTAATGGAAGCACTAAAACAATTGGGAGCAGAAAAAGAAATGGCTATTTATGTTGGAGACAGCGATGTGGACATTCAGACGGCAAAAAATGTAGGGATACCATGTATCAGCGTATTGTGGGGATTCCGTAATAAAGAGTTCCTTTTAAAACACGGAGCCATGCATATCATTGATAATCCTGCGGAGTTGCTAAGGATATAAAAAAAAGACGGTTGTCATCCCGACAACCAATCTTTCCTTAACCTTAAACTAATACCATGAAAACGCTGCAAAGGTACAGCCATTTCTGTAACCATGCAACGTTTTCCATGTAAAATAAAACTTTCCCCGTCGCTTTATTGATTTATGTCAATCATCTCTCATGGGAAGTTGCTCCCACAGCTCTATAAGGGAAATTATGTTTAGTTGAATATGGGCTAAAGCGTAAGGGCAATAGCTCATTTTTTTTTCTTACATATTATCCTTCTCGATGTCCTTGAAGTACTTATAGGTATCAACCTTCAGTTCACCACAAGCGGCCTCGTCACATACGATAATGGCATGTGGATGCAACTGGAGCGCAGAGATAGTCCACATCTGGCTAACACCTTCCTCCACACCATGCTGGAGAGCACGAGCTTTGTTGTGACCATTAACAACTATCAGTACCTCATTGGCATCCATAACTGTACCAACACCAACAGTCAGCGCAGTCTTAGGAACCTTATTTACATCATTGTCAAAGAAGCGACAATTGGCAATGATTGTGTCTGTAGTCAGGGTTTTCACGCGGGTACGTGAAGTAAGTGATGAACCTGGCTCATTGAAAGCTATATGTCCGTCAGGACCGATACCACCCATGAAAAGATCGATACCACCAGCATCTACGATAGCCTTCTCGTATGCTGCACATTCAGCAGCCAAATCAGGGGCATTACCATTAAGAATGTGTACATTCTCCTTCTTGATATCAATGTGTGAGAAGAAGTTGGTCCACATAAAGCTGTGATATGATTCAGGATGTTCCTCTGGCAAGTTTACATACTCGTCCATGTTAAAGGTAACAACATTCTGGAATGATACTTTGCCTGCTTTATTCAGAGCAATTAGTTCCTTGTACAAACCTAGAGGAGATGAGCCCGTAGGACAACCCAACTTAAATGGTTTCTCTGGAGTTGGGTTGGCAGCATTTATCTTGGCTGCGACATAATTAGCTGCCCACTTTGAAAGTGTAGCATAATCAGGGTTGATGATTACTCTCATTTTTTTTCTTAGCCCTCTCCATACTCCCTTAAGGGATAGACAAAACAGGGCTGTGGGTCTATGATTTATTAATAATGTTATTTCTTTTGCGGACTGGCCCCCGTTACGCCATCTGCCTTAGGTTCCTGATGGCGGAAGGTGGCAGCGTTGGGAATATATTTTGCATTCTCAGCCTCTGTGCCAATCACACATTTGCTGATATCTGCCATAGGTATAGTAACAGAGTCCTTGGTTAGCTCGGGAACATTGAAGCTCTTAAGCAACAGAATATTCCATTCTGGATCCTCCTGCGGAATAACAAAGGCTTTATGACCTCGACCGTTCTTATCAAAGTATGCCAAGAAGGCTCTTGAGTAATTGCCATCCATTCTTCTACTAGCAAAGACCATCCATCTGCCGTTGCTGCTCCACGAGTGGAAACTCTCAGCATCAGGGCTATTAGTTTCCTGGAGAACATAGCAACTGTCTTTCTTAAGGTCCTTGACCCACAGATCGGCACTCTTGTGCCAGATGTGGAATTGTCCGTAATCACCCTGAGTATAAAGTACATACCTGCCATCTGGGCTTACCCTGGGCACGCTGATACTTTTATGCTTAGAGGCTACATCTATCTCCATCTTAGGCTCACCAAACTGACGGGTCTTGGGATCAAAGGTGACAGACATCAGGTTGTAGTAGATGCTGTCATATCGAATCATTAGTTGATGAGTACGTGTGCTGTCTGGCAATTCGGGATTCAGCAAAGGGGATATGTCAGCATTGCAGAAGTAAAGTTTCTTCCCATCCGGTGCCCAACAGGGGAAGGTCTCCAAATCATTGGTCGTACGCAGGATATGCTGAACCTCATTCTTGGTAACATCATACAGAAGTAGGTCGCTGGCCTCGTCCATTACCTCTATCTTCTCATCATGATAGACATGGAAAGCCTGTCCTGTTTTGTTTGTAGAGAATGCAATCAGGTTTTCCGTAGGATGCCATGAGGGATAAACACCTGCAGTTATAATGGTGCTATCCTTCATCTGAACCTTGCGAGCCTTCCCATTTTGCACGATAATCGTACCGCCATGGTTAGCTCTGACATGGAACATCATGTCAGCGGAACTATTGCAACGATAATTGTGACAATTGATGCAATGATTATTGGAATTATCATACTCACGATTATTCTCATAAATGGTATAAACATCCCAGTTGGTTAGGTTACGCTGATAAATACCAAGCTGGCGGTACAACTCGTAGCTTGGCTGGATGAGTCGATAGCTCAGAAAAGCATCAACGGATTCTTCCGCCACAGTGAGCGTATAGGGCTTGTAAGCGAACCACTTCTCCCCTCTCCTAGCATAAACCGTAACAGTAATATCTGTTCCTTTGCAGGTGGTAAGCAGATTTCTCCACTCATCCATATTCATCTGTATAACACCATCCTCGGACGCAGAAGTCAGCAATTCTGAATCTTTTCCACGCAAATGCGCGACAAAGGCATCTGCCAGCGAATCACGCACAATGAAGTTGAGCGGAGCAATATTAGGTGGAACCACAATATCTGTATAATCAGGATAGATATTAGCTTTCTCGTCTAGAGAAGAATACTGTGCTGGCACTTGCGCAACAGGTTTCCCACAGGCAGACAACAATACTGCCGCTGCAGCTAACAATATATATTTATTTATCTTAATTCTCATGTTTAATAAGTTGACAAACCATTTGTAACTCTCATTCTTCATTTTTCACTCTACACTCTTGTTTTTAATTCACACCGGAATTTGAAGTCATCTGACCCGTATATCCCTTCTTCGTTGCCTTGAGGTTGCCAAAGAAGTAATAATAGGGATAGTATCCTTTGTATTTCCCAAATAACTTGTATGCATTTCCCGGACGATCACTCATATAGGGCTGTATCTGTTGCATAAAATTCCTTATCATTGGAATACGTAGATTAAGACCTGAAAAATGCTCTTCAATACCGGCATTCTTAGTGGATGACAACAGTATTCCGTCGCCAATAATATCTGGAGGTGTGGTTCCTACAAGAGGTTCCAAACGCTCCATGAAAGCGGGCATCAGCTTTGTATAAAGGCAAACACAAAGAGAATTGTACAGAGCATTCACACTACGTCCCTCTACCAATGCCAAGTTGTAACCCATAAACAGGGGTTGCTGGTACATACTCTCGAAACTATCGTGAAGAGGTTCTGTGAGTCTGATCTTGGCTATCTCAGGATCAACATTTACCAACGAATCATTACCCACCATAGCCTCGTATTTCTTACAAAAAGCGCCCTCAAAAGGAACATCACTGAGAATACGAAGATACTTACGACAGAGCTCCCACTCACTACGCATCAAAGCACTCTTGATATAAAGTTTCATCAGTCGTAACGTAGGTCCCTCCATCACCATCTGCTCCATGCAAGAGTGCATACAGGATTCCGAGAAACCGCCATGATAACACCCCTCCGGTATATACATGCTGCTGGCATTATTGTGGGTGCCATCCATTCCGTGTACATAAAGTGAATCATAATCCAGACGGATATCATACATGCGATAGGCAATCTGCTCTGTATGAACAAGAGCTATAGCATACATGCAGGCCATGGGACGGTTACTCTGATAGGCATGCGCCCTTGCCACCTTCTGTATTCCTTCCCAGTCCTGCTCTTGTTCCATAGAAGCCAACTGGGCAATGACACGCACATAGGGGCGCTTCCACTCGTTATATCCTATTATGGCAGCAAAACCTATGATGCATACTGCCAACTGAAGGAAGTTGTTGCACCGCGTCTCATCGGCAGGAATGGCAAAAAGAGCATGCACCTTTTTCCGGCTGAAACTACGGATTATTATTCCACAGATGGCAAGAACCAGTAAAACTAAAAACGGGATGCCGAATATATAACCAGTTTCAGCCTCAAAGAAAATATCAAGTCCATAGTAGGTTATACAACCCATATAGGCCAATGCCGGAAGATACTGCAAAGAACGCCATTTAGCCTTCAGGCGCCAGCAGTAGCCAACCAACCAGGTGCATAACGTCAGCATAAGAGCCATCAGGAGGCCGCCCAGCCATGGATATTTATAGGTCATGAGCAATGCACGTCCCACATAACGCAAACTGCCGAAGGAACAGGACAGGATAAAATCTAACTGGCGGGTATCAGCAACCCAGAAACTGTACTCACGACTTAGATGGAAGACACTTCCGTAATACCATGCCGCCCATAGCAGCACAGCCACAAAGAAAAGAAACAGTACGGGTAAACGCAGTTGCCTTTTCTTCTTTTCTGTTGCAGGAGCAGTACTACTCCCTTTAGCAACACTCTTTGTACTTTTGTTAGGTTTTACTTTTGCCATTATTTTATTATCACCTTTTTACCGTTATGTATATACAGGCCTTTGGCTGTTGGCTTTTGGCCGTAGGCTATCTTTCGGCCAGCGAGGTCGTAAACAATACCTTGATTCCCGTTCCCGTTTTCGTTAACGTTGACGTTGACGTCATTGATGCCATTGGGGTCATCCCATACATAAGTGAAGGGCGAGATATTTTCGGCATAGATGAACGACTGGCCATCAGGAGCAAGGATGTAGCCGCTCTCTGTTACACCATAGGTTCCAGCATTTACCGGAGTTTCGTAACGTTCACCAGTAATCTCTGTTATCATCTCAATCTTGACATTATCCTTGAAGAGGATAGGCTCACCAGCTCTATATGTTTCTGGCTCAACATCAACACTGCCTTCTCCTGAAATGATTCCAAGCCCAGACCAAGTGTCGAATGGTAAACCCAGTGCCTGATAACCCTCACCTTTCTTAGTGAACAGAACATTCCATGCATGGAAATCAGACGGAATATATAATTGTCTATCACCATCTATCTCAAGCATCCAAGCCCAACCTTCAGCACTTATTATATTAGCTTTCTGCAGCAATTCTTCTGTGGGTTGTTTCTTCTCGTCCTGTCCGGCCTTTATATAAACAAGCGAGTTGGGGGGCAGTTCACCTATATCGCTCTTTCCAGCTGTGCCTGTTCCATAATAATATAAGGTATGGGGAGTGGGACTACCTGCATAGTAAGCAGTCATTTCGCCACGATAGGTAGAAGGTCCATAGGGAATCAGTACATCGTAGCCGTTACCCTCGGCTGCATAAAGGCGGAAACCATCCTTTATCTTCTTCTGAACAGATGATGGAACTGTGAAATTCTTCTTATTGCTCAGGTAAACCAACTTGCCGGTGCTATCATATATCTTGAATCCGACAGCTCCTGTTCCGAAAATTCTGTAGGTGGTTATTCCTGAACTTGTAGCGGTCGTGTAATAATATCCGTCTGTAACATAGTCATCTACATAATCGGAATACTGACCAACATCACCATGCTTACCTATCTGGTTGCAAACTTCATCGCTA
>JAIKYE010000018.1 GCA_024683455.1 Bacteroidaceae bacterium | reverse complement strand
TCAGCTGGCGACACGCCAGCACGGTCGCACTGGGCAGGATCCACATCTACTTGATACTTCGGGAAACGTTCAGAGTATGTTGACATAGCGGAGGCTATCTCTGGGCGCTCATTCAGTTTGGAGAGGAAGTGCTCAGTCTGCTTAGCAAACTCCGACAGATTGCCATCGGTAGGATCCTCTACTACGAGGCTCACGCTGTTACTCGTACCATAGCCGGGAATCTGAGGCAACTCGAACGGCAGCACCTGCACGTTCTTGATGTCCTCACAGTCAAAGTAGAAACGCCACATGACAAGGGTAAGCAGATGGTTTATGCCTGGACGCTCGTCCCAGTTCTTCAGACGGACGATTAGGGTAGCGAAGTTGGAACCCGCACCCGAGTACATGCCATAACCACAGCATACGGCGAAGCTCTCCAACTCGGGAATCTTCTTCACCTTAGCTTCCACTTGTTTCACCATCTCGCGTGTCTGTTTCAACGTGGTACCTTCCGGTGCTCGCAATTCGGCTATGAACACGCCCTGATCCTCCTGTGGAACTAGACCAGAAGGCAGGTTCTTCATGAAGAACACCAGCAGTACAGCGGCCACAGCCAGCAGGCTCCATGCCATGATGGGACGCTTGATGAACTTTTGGACGCTTTTGCTGTATTTGTTGTAGATGGCATTATAGCTTACGGTGTAGGCCTTCTTCGTGTAATAGGTCAGACTTTTACCCTCTTTCTTGCCTTCCGTCATACGCATCATAATGGCGCAGAGGGCAGGGCAGAGTGTGAGGGCTGATACGCATGACAGGCCGACAGATGAGGCAATTGTCACGCCGAACTGGGTAAAGAACGTACCAGAAGTACCTGGCATGAAGGTCACGGGGATGAACACGGCCATAAATACTAAGGTACACGATACTACGGCAACCGACACTTCGCTCATGGCCTGACGGGTGGCTTCACGGGCATCGCTGATTCCGTTTTCCATCTTCGCCATAACGGCCTCGACCACCACGATAGCATCATCCACCACCGTACCGATAGCCAGCACCAATGCGAAGAGCGTCAGAATGTTGAGCGAGAATCCAGCCAGTGAGACGATGGCGAAGGTACCCAGCAACGACACGATGATTGATATTGAGGGGATGATGGTGGCCTTGATGTTCTGTAGGAAGAAGAACACCACGAGTACCACGAGAATGATGGCGATGACAAGTGTCTCTACCACGTTGTGAATGGCTGCGAAGAGGAAGTCGTCACTGGTCATCAAGGTAATAAACTCCAGTCCGGCAGGCATCGTCTTCTTCATCTCCTCAAATGTCTTGTTGATGCGAGCGTTCACCTCGGTGGCGTTGGCACCCGGAGCCTGGAACACCATGAACATAGCACCCGGACGATCCTGAATATTGGACGTGAAGTTGTAGCTCATGGCTCCAATCTTCACCTCTGCCACGTCGCTTAGGTGCAGCATTCCACCGCCGTTGGTACGCAGCACGATGTCGTTAAACTCCTCGACACTTTTCAGCGTTCCCTTGTACTGCATTGTGTACTGGTAGGAGTTCTTGGACTGCTCGCCCAGTGAACCTACAGCTGCTACGAAGCTCTGTCCGCCGATGGCTGCGAAGACCTCTTCAGGAGTCAGTCCGTACTGCGCCATCACGTCGGGCTTCAGCCAGATGCGCAGGGCATAAGTGTTACCAAGGCTCTGTACGTTACCCACGCCGGTGATACGCATCAGACGAGGCTTGATGTTGATATCTACGTAGTTTGAGACAAAATCTTCATCGTACTTGCCATCGGAACTCCTCACCGCGAAGATTTGCAGAATGTTATTCTGTCGTTTCTGCACGGTCACGCCAATCTTGTTCACGTCGGCAGGCAGTAGGGCTTGCGTACGGGTCACACGGTTCTGCACGTTCACTGCCGCCATGTCGGGATCTACGCCCTGCCTGAAATAGACATTAATTTCTACATCACCGTTAGATGATGCCTTGGAGGTCATGTAGGTCATGTCCGTCACGCCGTTGATAGCTTCCTCGAGCGGCTGGATGACTGACTTCATAACTGTGTTCTCATCGGCACCGGCATAGTTGGTGGTGACATTCACCGTTGGCGGCGCGATATCTGGATATTGCTCCACTGGCAGTGTACTCATTGAGATATAACCCACCAGCGCTATCACAATAGAGATGGCACATGCCATCACGTATTTATTGATAAATATATTGTTCTTCATGCGGAAGTTCTTATTTCAATTGTAAACTATCATTTCTTCGCCTTTTCCTCTGGGAAGAGCACCTTCTGACCCTCCGTCACATTGTTGGCACCAGTGGTCACAATCTTGTCACCAGCATTCAATCCACTGGTTACAATGAAGTCCTTGCCATTGCCAGTATCTTCTGTCGTTACGTCGATGGCAGTGGCAGTACTGTCCGCCTGAACTTTATAGACCTGTGCCTTGTCCTGAAGACGTACGACAGCATTTTGGGGAATGATAATCACATTCTTCTCTGCAAAGTTCATCACTATCGTACCCTGTATGCCGGAGTATAAATGGCCGTCGGGATTGGGGAACGATACCTTGGCAGTCAACGATCCAGTTGTTGCATTTACGATACCCGTCAGGCTGATGACACGGCCTTTATGGGGATACTCCGTACCATTCTTCATGACAAAGGTTGCTTCGGGCAAGTTCGCAATATGTTCCTCTATATCGTCAGCCTTCATGCCTTCCTGCACCATAGTCTCTACAATGTTTTCCGTTACCGAAAACTCAGCATACATCGTTGTGTTGCCGCTTAACATGGTCAGTTGTGTCAATGGTGAAACTTGGTCGCCGACTCGTACGGGGATCTCGCCGATAATTCCGGATACGGATGCTGTGATGGTACAGAAGCCGAGGTTTACCTTTGCACGATTCACTGATGCCTTCGCCTGAGCTACTGCAGCCTGTGCCTGCTTGTAGGAATTCTCTGAGTTGTTCAGCATATAGCTACTCACGATTTTCTTCTCAAACAGGTTCTTGTTTGACTCATACTCCAGTTTGTCAGAGTTCTCCTGAGCCAGTGCTGCCTGCAGATTGGCCTGTGCGGCCTCCAACTCCAGTTGAGCGTTGCGTTGGTCGATAACAAAGAGTGTCTGCCCTCGTTTCACTTGCTGTCCTTCGGTCACACAAATCTTTACCAACTGGCCACTAACCTGTGGCGTTACCGTCACGTCGTTCTGACCTTTCATCCTGGCACTGAACTTATAGGGGAGCTCAATGTTTGATTTCTCTACTGTCATTGTTTCGAACGACGTCTGTGTCTCCTTGGGCTCGTCCACGCCACACGATGCCAGTCCGACTGCGGTGACAAGCACCCAATTCATCATTTTTCTCATAATGTATTAGTTTAATTTTCCTTATTTATATTTTTTTATTGTGATGGTAGCAGGAGTCTGCTCGCTACCTATTGGTGATTTTTTTCATGATATTGTAGAATTAGATTGAATATATGGCTATTTAGTCTTTTAAGGTTTTGTGCTATAATTAAGGTTTGCCATCCTTTTTTATTGCCAAGGAGGAAACAAGGTGTTACCACGGGAGAAACAAAGTGTTACCACGGGAGAAACAAAGTGTTACCGCCGGAGAAACAGCGTGTTCCCATGAAGAGTATAAACGGAGTTGATATCTGTTCGAATTTCATGGCTTCATGTTTATTTTAGGTCTTAGATATTGCAAAGATACGATAAAGTGAGAGATAAACGAAATAAAATTCGATTTATTTTTTATCCGAACAGGTAGAACAGTTAAACATGTATAAGTGAGATATAACCTCGCGGCTGCTCCATCAAATAAAAAATAATAGAAAAAACTTAATTAAAAAAATAAATGTTTCTATATAATTTCTTATTTTTGTAGCAGAAATACTATTAACTTTAAATTGAAACGAGAATGAAACACACATTTATTACTGCATTGCTGTTTATTACAGGCATTATGGGTGCCAATGCACAGAAAGGTCCATGGAGTGTGGTGGTAGACCTTGGAGACAGAAAACTTCCATTGGTTTTCCATCTCGATGATGACAATTGCTACGTACACTTTACAGCACAGAATCAGAAGCTTGCAGCGGACAAAAGTTACACGGAAGATGGTAAACTGAAAATTGACATGCCTAGTATAAACATAACCTTTGTAGGTGAAATGTCTAAAGAAGGCGACATGATTACAGGTAACATCATTCAATTAGAAACCCTCAAGCCTCTTATTCTCAAGCCAGGAGAAGAAGGCTTCAAGATAGACCATCCTCAGACGCCAAAGGAACCCTTCCCATATAAAACCAAGGAGGTGTCGTTTCAGAGTGGGGAATATACGCTACACGGAACATTGTCGCTTCCCCAGAAATGTTCGTCTCGTACACCCGTGGTGCTCCTTGTAACTCGTATTGGGCAACAAGACAGGGACAATACAATCTTCGACCATAAACCCTTCGCCGTCATAGCCGATGCCCTTGCCCGTAACGGGATTGCCTCGCTCCGGTATGACGACCGATGCTATGGCGATACCGTGGATTTCTATAATAAATTCGATATATATGATATGGAGGAAGATGCCGCTGCAGGTATCGATTTCCTACGCAAACGTTTCAAGAATGTGGGCGTTATAGGTCACGACATTGGCGGTACCATTGCCCTTAAGCTCGCAGCCGCAGGAAAGACAGACTTTATTGTTTCCCTTGCAGGTGTAACCTTAGAATTCAAGAAAAACCTGATATGGCAGAACAGTATTGCGTTAGAAGAGACGGGCTTTACGGAAGAAGAGGTTGATTCGTTCATGATTGCCAACTTTATTGCCATTGATAGGATTGCTTCGGGACAGCCGCTTAAGGATATTCCCCCCGTTCCTGAGAAATTACAGTCTTGGATGGATTTTACGATAAGGCAGGTCTCTAAGCCGTATTTTAAGCGTATGCTTGATGTGGGTGCTTCCTACTTCCTGCCTGCGATTAAATGTCCAGTCCTTGCCCTCAATGGCAAGATGGACCAAGAGGTTGACTATCAGTCGAATCTTTCCATTCTGGAGGATGGGCTGACCAACTGCAAGCATAAAATAATTGCATATGATGACCTAAACCATTACTTTCAGCGCAGTTCTACTGGCGTCAGAGGAGATTATGCGCTGATGGAAGAAACCATCGCACCCGAAGTTCTTCGGGAAATCATTGATTGGATAAAGACGTCGAAATAGGTATTATGATATAATATAATAATGTATTAAAGGCGAACCCAGTGGGCTCGCCTTTTGTTTGTTACCTCTTTCTCAATATTCCGACGATGATAAGCAGGTAGCCTGCAAGGCATAGCTGAGGGGCAATGACAATCCTGCGGACAGAGAAGATTTCGGGGCAGAAGGCTTGTCCTGTACTACAGGGACCCGACATCAGGACGTAACCTGCCAGAATGAGCAGGCACGCTACGATGATAATCCGTCGGCTAGTTAGT
Organism: Bacteroidaceae bacterium; assembly: GCA_024683455.1. Classification (GTDB taxonomy): domain Bacteria; phylum Bacteroidota; class Bacteroidia; order Bacteroidales; family Bacteroidaceae; genus Physcousia. Next base: position 35,148 of record JAIKYE010000018.1, on the reverse strand, counting down.
TTCTTGCTGAATGAAGTGTTCATATCTGTGCTTGTATTGGTTAATGATTTCTTTTCTGTCATATTTGTCGGCTATAGCCAGCGACAGCAAAAGGGTACGCATCCAGGTGTTATGGGAACGGAGCGACCCAGCGCGTCGTCCAGGGCTGATGGTCTCTATCCACGAGAGCCACTCTACGGAACGCTGCAGCAGATTGCATACGATGGCATCGCCCTTCTGAGCCATTTCGGCTATGTAATAACATCGGGCCATGGGCAGGGCGTCCTCTGTATAGGGGACATTCTCAGAGGGCATCTCATGCTGCCATTTCCGGCATACCTTCAATGCCCGTTCCACATCGTTGTGCTGCAGCAGGGAGTCGATGAGTATGCTCATTATGAGTTGGTGGGTGTTGGCCAGTCGCTTGACGTCCTCATCCACATAGATGCCTTTGTGGTTGAGACCTCCATAACGGAATCGGTGCATGATATTGTCGTAGAGCCGTTCCACATCCACTTGCTTGCCTGTGGCGGCAGGGGAGATGCGGTATGCCAGTCCCTCCAGTACCAAATGGTCACGCAAGAAGGGGAGCACACTGGATCCTACACTGATGGACAGATAGACGGGACGTTGCCAGTTGGCCTGCGAAAGCATCCCCAGCACCATCAGCTCGTTTTTGTAGAGTCCCTTCTTGTCCTTCAGCGAAATGACGCAGTCTCCTATGCTGATGCTGTCTACATTGACGGGCACATACTCCATGCGACCTTCTTGATAGTCTTTGTGCTCCCAACTTATGGGCAAAGCAGGGGAGTCGTAAGCCGGACGCTTCATCTGGTCGATGTACCAGTCGGTTTGCAAGTACTCCATGTTACAGTCGCGTGTATCGGTGCGGACGCCCTCCACCTCTTGATTGTACCAGAGAGGGAATGTGTCATTATCACCATTGGTGATGATAATAGGTTTTCCCTTACGTTGCATACTTTCCAGATAGTTGGCTCCGAAGTCACGGCATGTATAACGGTCAGAACGGTCATGATCGTCCCATGTCTGCGAAGCCATCTGAAAGGGAACGGCCAGTCCTAATAACCCAGCAACAACAGACAAAACTATTCCGCATTTTTCACTTTTGACTCTTTCGCTTAATCCCGCTACTCCCAGTCCGCACCAGATGGCAAAGGCATAGAAGGAGCCTGCATAGGCATAGTCGCGTTCGCGTGGTTGCATAGGTGTCTGGTTCAGATAAACCACAATGGCAAGGCCGGTCATAATGAACAACAACAGCACTATCAGAAACTGTCTCCTGCCCTCACTTCCCTTGCTGTACTGCCAGAACAACCCTAATAATCCAAGCAGAAGCGGCATGGCATAGAAGACGTTACGACCCTTGTTCTCCTTCAGGTCGGAAGGTAGCTTTGAAGTGTCGCACCCTAGTAGCCTATCGTCTATCCACTTGAAGCCTGTTATCCAGTTGCCATGTTCTACCTCGCCGTTTCCTTGAATATTGTTCTGTCTGCCCACAAAGTTCCACATGAAATAGCGCCAGTACATAAAGTTGACCTGATAGGAGAGGAAGAAGCGTAGGTTCTCCATTGTGGTAGGTAGATTACCCTTTTTCTTGACGCCACCCATCCACTGCTCGTATGCCTTTTGGTGTCGTGAAGATTGCATACGAGGGAAGAACATATTGTCTTTATAGATGTATTTGACGTCGTGACGTATGACTTCGTATTGCTGTTTGGTGGAGTCTGCCGACGGGCGGTAGATGGCCTTCCCCTCTTGTTTCTTCCATACCAGATAATCTCCCTGTGCTTCGTAAAGGGGCTCGCTACTGTAAGCATGGCCGTAGAGTAGCGGTGTCTCTCCATACTGCTCACGATTCAGGTAACTGCCTAAGGTAAAAATGTTACCAGGAGCATTCTCGCACATGGGCGTATTGGCATTGGCCCTGATAAAGATAACGCCATAGCTGCTGTATCCAGCTAGTATCATCAGCACACATGCGACCGATAGTTTCACTGTTCTTTGCTTTACCTTATAATATAGATAGACCAGCCCAACGGTCAGCAAAACAATGTAACAGATGAGACCTGTGTTGTACGGACAATGCAGTACATTGGTGAATAGAAGTTCTGCCCATCCGCCCATCCTGACCACTCCTGGTATTATGCCATACAGGATTACTACCACTAGCAGGCTACCCGTCAAGAGGGTCTTTAGTATTCCCAGTCTGGTAACGTGCTTTGTCTTACGGAAGTAAACCACGTAAGACATGGCAGGTAGGCATAGCAGACAGAGTAAGTGAACACCAATGGAAAGGCCTGTGATGTAGGCAATGAGGATTATCCATCGGTCGCTGCGCGGATTGTCAGCTTCATCCTCCCATTTTAGAATTAACCAGAACATCAGTGCTGTCAGGAAACTGGAGAAGGCATAGACCTCTGCCTCGACAGCCGAGAACCAGAAAGTATCGCTGAAGGTATAAATTAAGGCTCCCACCATGCCGCATGCTTCGACGGTGATAACTCTCTGAATAGATAATTGATTTGTTTTTTCACTCAGAAAGCTTTGCCTTGCAAAATGTGTAATAGTAAGGAAAAGGAAAAAGATGCAGCCCGCACTGAGGAGTGTTGAAAGCAGGTTTACCATCAATGCCACTTGTGAAGGATTGCTGGCCAACTGTGAAAACAAGTTGGCAACCAGCATGAAGAAGGGTGCCCCAGGCGGATGTCCAATCTCTAATTTGTAGCCACACGCAATAAATTCGGGACAATCCCAAAGGCTGGCCGTGGGCTCAACGGTCAGACCATAAACAATAGCGGCAATGACAGACATTAGCCATGCCATACAGGTGTTGATTCTCTGAAATGTTTTTTGTTGCATCATGCTTTGCGTTTAAAATCACGTCGCAAAGCTATGAACAAAATAAGCTACAAGTGGAAAAATCTTCCTGACATTAATCTGACATTTGTCTGACAGAAAAGCTATCTAATTGATTTTCAGTTGGTATGCTTTTCCTCTGTTCGACTCGATTTTCAACTGCGAATGTTGCTCTACGACAGGTTTCAGTCTTCTGATAAGTGTATAGAGTGTATCGCTTGCATCTGGTTTCTTGGGCCAAAGGGCATCGCAGATTTCCTTTTTGCTTAATGAGTGGGTTGGTGATTTATAGAACATCTCCATTAATTGCTGCTGCATAGGGGTTAGCTCCACAGTTTTTCCGTCAGCCGTATAGAACAGGCCTTCTGTCTCGGAATAGGTGAGTCCGCCAAATCCATTCTCTATGGTTGTTAATGGTAGCATATTGGCTTTGCCTTGCTGGCGTCTGTACCACATATACATAGCCCAAAGGAACGATATGGACCACATAAGGATAGCTGGCCGCTGGTCTGACAGGCTAAAGATAGTGGCTTCAGAACAATGAGCGTACGCCTTGAAGCGCTTGCCGCGTGCATCTACGGCAAGAATAGCCTTGCCTTTGAGGTCGGCAATCTGCAAATGGCTGTTGAAGGTTCGTATAGTATCCTGGCAGATAACATCGCTCTGCTGTTCCTGCATAGTCAGGGCAAGGGCACGGTTCATATCCTCATTAACACGTCTGCTCATGCAACTATAGCAGCCGAAACTAGTCAGACTGGATGCTATGATAAGTGCAAATAGGATAATAGCGGCACATTGTTGTTGTCTCATATTAGATGCTTTTTGCTATTTTTTTTGCTACAAATATAATGTGATTTCCTTAATATTCTGAATTTATGAGATAAATATTAACAGTTTTTTATGTCCGTACACCTTTCTTAAGCTCAAAATCCATATAAATGAGGATTGTGAGTATAAGCGCATCTTTGTACCTTTGCACCCGAAAATGACAGACCACAGGATAATGGAACAGACTGAAGTCACAGTAATTGGTGCAGGCATCACAGGTTTGAGCACAGCCTACTGGCTAAAGCGCAAGGGTGTCCATGTGCATGTTGTCGAGACCGACAACCGTGTCGGCGGACAAATACAGACACAGCGCGTTAAACATTATATATTTGAAACGGGTCCTTCCACAGGAGCTGTTTCAACACCAGAGGTGGCTGAGCTGATGAATGACCTGGCTATAACATCCGAAGGCCGTTGCCAATTGGAAACTGCCCCTGATGCTGCCAAGCGCCGACTGATATGGAAGGGAAAGCGTTTCTACGACCTTCCTTCGGGACTGTTCAGTGGTATCACCACTCCTTTGTTTCGCTTCTCAGATAAGTTGCGTATCCTTGGGGAACCTTGGCGCAAGCGAGGCAATAATCCCAATGAGAGCATAGCTTCACTGACGGTCCGACGTTTAGGTAAGTCGTTTCTTGACTATGCAGTTGACCCTTTTATCTCTGGTGTCTATGCAGGTAATCCAGATAAGTTGGTAGTACGCTTTGCTTTGCCCAAACTCTATGCTTTGGAACAGGGATATGGCAGTTTCATACGCGGCAGTATTGCCAAAATGAAAGAACCGAAAACTGAACGTGACCGTCTGGCTACGAAGAAGGTTTTCTCTGCTCAAGGCGGTCTGAGCCAGATTACACAGGCTGAGGCCGATTATATCGGTAAGGAAAATATATCCTTAGGTGTAAAGGATGTACGGATAAACCCTGAGGGAAATGGTTGGATAACAACATTCATTGGTGCCGATGGACAGGTGCAGCAACTGCAAAGCCAGTGGGTCATTACTACATGCGGAGCCTATAACCTTCCAGAGCTGTTGCCTTTTGTTGATAAGAAGCGAATGGATGATATTGCCAAGTTGGTATATGCACCCATCATTGAAGTGAATGTAGGTATGCCAGATACCTTTGGTGGTGATTATTGTGCCTTTGGCGGTTTAGTCCCCACGAAAGAAAGGCAAAAACTATTGGGAATTCTGTTCCCATCAGCCTGCTTCACGCAGCGTGCTCCTAAGGGTGGTGCTTTGTTCTCTTTCTTTTTAGGAGGTTCCAAACATCCAGAGATGATGGAGAAGAGTGACGACGAAATAAAAGATATCGTAACAGAAGGTTTACACGCTATGCTGAAGTTCCCGTTGGAGGCAAAGCCTGATTTTATCAATATTTCGCGTCACCAATACGCTATACCGCAATATGAGGTAGACAGCGAACAGCGTCTCTCTGCTGTGAGTTCCATAGAGAGACAATATTCAGGTCTTATCATTGGTGGCAACCTACAAGACGGAATAGGAATGGGCCACCGCATCACACAGGCCGCAAACATGGTAAAAAGAATAATAAAACCAGAATAACATATAAAGAAATGAAAAGAATTATTATTGCAGCATCGCTTCTTGCTGGGGTTGTTTCCTCGGTAAAAGCCGAGACGGAAGAAGCACCCATAGACTCATCACGCGTGTATAATCTTGATGAGGTGGTTATTGCACCCAGAATCAAGGAGTTCAAGAGCCTGAGACTGCAGCCCGTAAGTTCTACAGTTATGACAGGAAAGGAGATGGGAAACCTTGGCGTCCGTGACCTGCGCGACATCTCAAGTTATGTTCCTGCTTTTGTGATGCCGGACTATGGTGCTCGTTTCACCTCCTCTATATACGTACGTGGTATCGGGTCTCGCGTAAACAGTCCTTCTATGGGTATATACGTGGATGATATTCCCTTGATGAACAAGTCTGCCTTTAACAGTCACGTATGGCAGTTAGAGCGTGTAGATGTACTCCGTGGTCCCCAAGGTACACTTTATGGTATCAATACCGAGGGTGGATTGGTACGTCAATATACCAAGAACCCGTTGCGTTATCAGGGAACAGATGTCAACTTGGGTTTTGGCACCCACATGTACCGTAATGCTGAGGTGAGCCATTATAATAAGGTAAATGATAAACTGGCTTATTCTGTAGGCGCTTTCTATAATGGCACCAATGGCTTCTGGAAAAATACACTGACAGGTGAGCGCGCCGACGACATGAACGAGGCAGGAAGCAGACTGCGTCTGGTATATCAGCCTACCGATAAATTGTCGTTCGACTGGATGGCTGACTATCAGTATGTAAAACAGCATGCATATCCCTATGGTGAGCTAGAGCCTGAAAGCGGAAAAGTCATCTCAGAACCAGACCAAGATAAGCAAGGTAAATATAATCGTAATATGCTTAATACGGGTATGGTAGTGAAATATCGTGGCGAAGGATTTGATTTCAGTTCCAACACCAGCTATCAGTATCTGAAGGACAACCTGCTGATGGACAACGATTACTCATCTATTGATTTTATTGTTGTTGACCAGTCTCAGTTGAGCAATGCTATTACGCAGGAGTTTACCTTCAAAAGTAATAACCAGAGCCGTTGGCATTGGACAACAGGCGTGTTTGGTTCATATCAGTGGCTGAAAACAACAGCTCCCAACACCTTTGGAACAGCTTTTGGTGATATGATGAAGAAGAACATGCGTCTAGATCAGGCTGAGGCTGGCATCTACAATTCCATTTTGGCTTCTATGTCGGCCCGTATGCCTGAGGCAGCAGCTAAGGCAACCATCGAGCAAGCTGGCGGTGTGCACATAGGAGTACAAATGTTGGTTCCTTGTCTCTTCCATACACCACAGGCAAACATTGGTGTATATCACGAGTCGAACTTCGATCTGACAGACCGTCTGACGGCAACCGCAGGTCTGCGCTATGACTATACACATTCCAAGATAGCGTATGACACCAAGGGTGACTTCCGCCTGAACTTCAGCATAATGGGACAGGATGCCATGGCACGTGTTCTTTCGCTCTATGATCACACAGAGTCGGCAGGATTCAGTCAGTTGTTGCCTAAGTTTGGCTTGACCTATAAGTTTGATAATGGCAGTAACATCTATGCTACCGTTACTAAGGGCTATCGTGCCGGTGGATTCAACATACAGTCGTTTGGCGATATCATCCAGAACGATCTTCAGACCAATTCAAATGTTATTATGGCAGCTGCTCAGGAGGCACAGAGCACACATCAGAATGTAGAAAGCATTGTTACCATAGATGAGGCAAAATACGAATCAATCTGTGAGGGTATCAAGTTCAAACCCGAAGAGTCATGGAACTATGAGTTGGGTACACATGCCAATCTCTTCAACAACCTGATACATGCCGACCTGAATTTTTTCTACATGCTGATACGTAATCAGCAACTTTCAGTTTTTACGGAGGATTACGGTTACGGACGTAAGATGGTAAATGCGGGAAAGAGTTATAGTTGTGGTATGGAACTGACATTGCGCGGTAGTGCCGTCAGCAATCACCTTGCATGGTCATTGGGTTATGGCTATACTCATGCAGCTTTTAAGGAATATAAGAACCGTGCCAGCAGAAACGCAGATGAAATAGACTACAAAGGCAAGAAAGTACCTTACGTTCCTGCGCACACACTTTCTGCCATAGTTGATTACACGTTCGATACCAACTGTTCAGTCCTGAAGGGTCTGACCGTTGGTGCCAATATGAATGGTCAGGGAAAAATCTGGTGGGATGAGTCTAACACCTATTCTCAGAATTTCTATGCGGTACTTGGCGCCCATGTATTGGCAGACTTAGGACTATGTAAACTAAACCTTTGGGCGCGCAATATTACAGACAGTAAATATAATACCTTTGCTTTCTCAAGTAAGGCTACGGGGCGTGAGGTATTTATGGCTCAGCGTGGCAATCCCTTCCAATGCGGATTTGATTTAAGTTTCCACTTTTAAGTTTTGTAAATATCCTGCAGAAAAAGGGGCCTCTCAAGATACCGAGAGCCCCCTTTTCGCAATATATATATATTTGAGATAGATTAGTACATATTTACGATAGCTTCGTAAAGCTCTTGCTTTCCGCTTGTCTGCTTGGGCTCTCCAACCTTCTTGCCGTAAGCATAAGCCTCCTCGAGGGTCATCTTACCTTCCTCGAACTTCTTACCTTCGCCCTTGTCGAAGCTGGCATAACGTTCCTTCAACATAGCGGGGAGGGGAGACTTCTCTATAATATCTGCTGCACTGAGCAGGGCGTGAGCCATAGCGTCCATAGCAGCGATATGAGCGATGAAGATATCTTCAAGGTCGGTGCTGTTACGACGGGTCTTGGCATCGAAGTTGGTACCTCCGTCCTTGAAGCCGCCACCACGGATAATCTGCATCATAGCCTGAGTCAGTTCGTAGTGATCGATGGGGAACTGGTCGGTATCCCATCCGTTCTGGTAGTCACCACGGTTTGCGTCGATGCTACCCAGCATGCCGGCATCAACAGCGCAAGCCAACTCATGCTCGAAGGTGTGACCTGCCAGAGTTGCGTGGTTCACTTCGATGTTTACCTTGAAGTCCTTATCCAGATTGTGTGCCTTTAGGAAACCAATAACGGTCTCTGTGTCCACATCATACTGGTGCTTGCTGGGCTCCATGGGTTTTGGCTCAATTAAGAAGGTTCCTTTGAAGTCCCTGCTGCGAGCATAGTCGCGAGCCATTGTCAGCATGGTAGCCATATGCTCCTTTTCACGCTTCATATCAGTGTTCAGAAGGCTCATGTAACCTTCACGACCACCCCAGAATACGTAGTTGGTACCACCCAACTCGATGGTTGCATCGATGGCATTCTTAATCTGAACAATAGCACGTGCTACAACGTCGAAGTCGGGGTTGGTGCTGGCACCGTTCATGTAACGCTTGTTGCCGAATACGTTGGCTGTACCCCAGAGCAGCTTGATGCCGGTCTCGGCCTGCTTCTGCTTCAGGTATGCAACCACTTCCTTCAGGTTCTTCTCGTACTCCTCTACGGTAGCTGCCTCAGCTACGAGGTCAACATCGTGGAAGCAATAGTACTCGATACCTAACTTCTGCATTATCTCGAAGCCTGCGTCAGCCTTCTCCTTGGCAGCCTGAACGGGGTCGGCAGCTGTGTTCCATGGGAACGACTTGGTGCCACCACCAAACTGGTCGGAACCCTCAGCACATAGTGTGTGCCACCATGCCATAGCAAACTTGAACCACTCACTCATCTTCTTGCCCATAACCACACGGTCCTTGTCGTAATAACGATAGGCCAGAGGATTCTTGCTCTCTACGCCTTCAAACTTGATGGCGGAAATTTCTGGAAAATACTGTTTCATTTGTGATTTTATTTAAGGTGTTAATATAAAGTCGTTAGGGTCCTTAAAGTTCTTAAGGTCCTTAGGGAATGAGCTGATGCCACCTCTCATAGGCTTCGCGATAAGCTGCTTGATCTTTTGCTACTGGCTCTATTACCTCCAGTTTCTTCAAGGCTGTGAAGGCTTCTTTGTGGTCTGCATAGATGCCGGCTCCCATACCTGCGCCACGGGCAGCACCTACGCTGCCGTCGGTATCGCAGAGCTCGATGGTTGCACCCGTTACACCGGCCAAGGTGTTACGGAATATGGGGCTGAGGAACATATTGGCCTTGCCTGCACGTATGGTCTTCAGGCTCATACCCATCTCTTGCATCACCTCCATACCATAGGCAAAGCTGAATACGATGCCTTCCTGAGCAGCACGTAATAGGTGAGCCTGCGTATGGGTGTTGAAGTTGATGCCGTGAATGCTGGCGCCTACTTCCTTGTTGCAGAGCACGCGTTCGGCACCATTGCCGAAGGGTAGGATAGAGAGGCCGTTGGCACCAATAGGAGCCTGAGCTGCCAAGTCATTCATCTCAGCATATCCAATACCTGTAGGAGCGGCATTCTTACGCATCCAGGAATTCAGGATACCTGTACCATTGATGCATAGCAGTACCCCTAGTCTTGTTGAGAGTTGAGAGTTGAGAGTTGAAAGTTGATGGTTAACGTGGGCAAAGGTATTGACACGGCTCTGTGGGTCGTATGCTACATTACCCAGAACGCCATATACTACGCCAGAGGTTCCAGCTGTGGTAGCTGCTTCACCTGGCTCGAAGACATCCAGTGAAAGGGCATTGTTGGGCTGGTCGCCAGCACGATAGGTGATGGGCGTACCTTCAGCAAGCCCCAGTTCGGCTGCTGCAGCGGCATTAACCTCTCCCTGAACACCGAAAGTAGGAACGATGTTTGAAAGCATAGAGGCGGGGATACCGTAGTAATCAAGAAGGAACTGTGCAGGACGGTTGTCCTTGAAGTCCCACATCATACCCTCGGAGAGTCCGCTTACCGTAGTGGCTGGTGTTCCTGAAAGCTTGCAGGCAATATAGTCACCTGGTAGCATTACCTTATATATTTTATTAAAAGTTTCTGGTTCGTTCTCGCGTACCCAAGCCAGTTTGGCAGCAGTAAAGTTGCCTGGTGAATTTAACAGATGGCTCAGGCACAGTTCGCTGCCCAAGGTTTCAAATGCTTCCTGACCGTAGGGAACAGCGCGCGAGTCGCACCAGATAATGGCATCGCGCAAGGGTTTTAAGTTCTTATCTACGCACACCAAACCATGCATCTGATATGATATGCCAATAGCTTTTATCTCGTCTTTTGCTGCACCGCTCTGGGCTAGCACATCGGCTGTTGCATCTTTCAAGTATTGCCACCATGCGTCAGGGTCCTGCTCTGCCCAACCAGGGCGGACAGCCTTAATGGGAGCTTCAGTCTTAGGATAAAAGGCTGATGCTACGCATGCTCCGCTTTCAACATCTACCAAAGATGCTTTTACGCTTGAGCTACCCACATCGTAGCCTAATAGATAATTTCTAGTCATAGTATATTAGTTTACTTTTTACCGTTAGTTGTTTGGTAACTTTCATTCTTCATTTTCCATAACGCGGTCATGTCCTCTAGTGTTTTTCCTTTGGTCTCGGGAACCAAGCGCCATACAAACAGGGCTGCCAATATACATAGGATGCCGTAAAGACCATAGGTAAACCAATGTCCAAAATCGTCACCCTCTGTCAAATGCAGGTTAAACATAGGCACAAAACTACTGGAGACAATGAAATTGGATATCCACTGGAATGCCACTGCAATGGCAACGGCACCTCCACGAATGGTGTTGGGGAAGATTTCTGCGATGAGAACCCAGCAGATGGGGCCCCAAGAGAACATGAAGGAAGCAGAGTAAACCAGAATGCTGGTTGCGGTCACCGTCTCGAATCCGGCATGACCAAAAGTCATAGCAACACCAAAAGCACCTATAGCCATACCTAAAGAACCTGAGATGAGCAGCGGTTTACGACCTAATTTTTCCACGGTGAAGATGGCTACTAATGTAAACAAAATGTTGATGATACCCATAAAGACAGTAATCATCATGGGATCTTCCATACCCATATCGCCAAAGATTCGGGGAGCATAGTAGAGGACGGCATTGATCCCGACGGCCTGCTGGAACACACTTAGCATGATACCTATGAAGATACACATCCATCCGTAGGTCATCAGTTTCTCGGTCTTGACAACCATGGTGTCCTTGATATCCTGTAGAATTTGTGTAGCTTTATCTGTTCCGTTAATCTTTGCCAATATACGTTTAGCCACATCAGATCGTCCAATGCTTACCAGATAACGAGGCGTTTCGGGGACAAAACAGATAAGCAGCGCAAAGAGACCTGCAGGAACAGCCTCGGAACCGAACATATAACGCCAACCGGTAGTTACTGTCCATTGAGCATCAGGGTTGATGGCAGCAATACCCTTGCCCATCTCCTCTACCAATGGCTGTATATGATCTCCTAAGATGAAGAAGTTCACAAAGTAAACTACCAACTGACCAAAGATAATGGCAAATTGATTCCAGCTTACCAGCATACCTCTAATATTTGATGGAGCAACCTCTCCAATATACATGGGACAGATGGCAGAAGCCAAGCCGACGCCGATACCGCCAATAATACGATAGATATTAAAGGTAATAAGTAGATTGAACAGGGGTTCTCCATGCTCGAAGAATATGAATTCGGGCTCCATGCTTCCCAATGCAGATATAAAAAACAACATACCTGCGATTATCAGTGAACGCTTACGCCCAAAATTTGTTGCCAGAAAACCTGAAATGGCAGAGCCTATAATGCAACCTATTAATGCACTGGCCGAGGTAAAACCGTGCCATGCATCTGTATATTCAAAATCAGCGGATTCCTTGAAGAATGCCTGCAGACCTTTTTCTGCTCCGGATATAACAGCTGTGTCATATCCAAAGAGAAGTCCACCCAGTACGGCAACGAGAACAATAGAGAATAAATAGGCCTTGCTGCCCGATTGTTTTATCATTTGCATGGTAGTTTAAGTGTAAAAGTTTACAAATTTTATGCAAAGATAGTACAATCTTCGTGAAGTTCCAAAATAAAAAACGAAAAATATGAATATTTATTAACTATGTGTTACCTTATCTTTCCAAAGTGCTTCTTGATGTACTGGAAAAACATTTTGTAGCCGGAACATAGATAGTTGCGACGTTCTACTATGGGTTTGCCATACTCTGCAGAAAATGCGAGACGTTCTTCTATACGGTCCTTTGGACAACCTCCAAAGCAGAGTTCTACCACATCGCAGTGCAGACAGGCGGGGGGCAAACTCTCCAATTTATACTCACCAAATTGGCGGTTTGTTTGCATTAAGTTGTATAGATTGTCTGTCATAATGTTTCCTGCGCGATATTCAGGGAATACATAGCGGTCGCAACGGTAAAGATCGCCATTCTTCTCTATTACACCGCAGTGCCCACAGACAGACTCATGGACGCATAACCCAGCAGGCCGGTGTGTGAGATTACCAATGGTAGCCTCAATGACTTGTACAAACTTTTTCCCGATATCCTTACGTGCCCATTCATCGAACACTGTGCATAGAAACTTTCCGTATGCCTCAGCCGACACAGAGAACGGTGCAAGAACGATTTCTTCCCCTTGCCCCTCCCTTGTTTTGGGTGACGTATAAAGTCCAGGTGGGATGGCAACTGGAATGTGACCATCCCTTTCCTTACCAGAAAGTGGTTGAGGGGTAGTCCTTCGTTCTACTACGGGCAAGAATTGCATAAAGTTGCTAAACTCACGCAGAAAATTGTAAACCTCCTTAGCGTGATCAGCATTAGCTGCATTGACAGTGGTCAGAGTATTGAACTCCACGCCATGCTTCTGCAGCAATTCATGTCCATGCATGGTTCGAGCAAAGGTTCCTTCTCCGTGTGCATCCTTACGATATATATTATGTAGATGCTCGGGACCATCTATGCTCAATCCAATACGGAACTGATTGTCATGGAAGAATTGGCACCAGTCATCTGTAAGCAAAGTACCATTGGTCTGAAGGGTGTTAAGGATTCGGCGTCCTTTTCCGTACTTCTGCTGTAACGCCATGGCCTTCTCGTAGAAGGGAATGCCGCACATGGTTGGCTCTCCGCCGTGCCAAGCAAATTCTATTTCTGCATATTGACCATGGATGTCAATGACCTGCCGGATATAGTTCTCCAGTACGTCATCTGCCATAAGGGCGGGGGCGGCTTTATCACCGCTCCCTTTCCCTAGGTAATAACAGTATTCACATCTGAGGTTACATGCAGCGCCTATTGGTTTTACCTCAATAGCATAATGTCGGAAGTCGTCGTTACTGGGCATACCTGTTCTTGTCATACATCTCTACACCACCCAGATAACCCTTCTTGGTCTCACTTCCATCATCGGTACCAATCTCATGTTGAATAAGCGTGTTGAGCTTCTGATTCATTGTTTCAACAAGCTGCTTATTATCATTATTCTTAGGCCATGCCAAGTTTTCTGTCTCGTCGGTTCCGCACTGTAGGAGTTCTACATCGTTATTTGCCCAGAGGGCATCGTAGTCTGCAGGACTGTTAAAATTGAGAGGTGAGAAATAACGGGCGAACTTATACTCAGGTGTAATGATACCACGTACAAAGCCACGCTTGTTCATGTCGGCACGGTAGGCGGGTCTCACATTAGGATTCAGTACGTAGTCTCCATCAATCATAGAAATCATCTCAAAGCAGAACAGAGCACCCTCGCTGTTGCGAATATCGGTACTGGGATCCTTGACAGCAGGTAGCAGAGAATGGCCGTGCAAAGCAGATGTAATGGCATTGAACTGCAGTTTGTTGCCGTTGGTTGCTATGTCGATGAATGTAGGTGCAAGATCAAGATGAGAGGTCAGGTTCCAGCAATGCTTGCCACCAGGAATCTCGGGATGATAGACAACCAGCGGTACGTGAATGTTGTTCTCATACATGTTGCCTCCCTTTCCTTTAAGGCCATGTTCACCCTGCATCTCACCATGGTCGCTTGTATAGATGATGATGGTATTCTTCAACAAACCGGCCTCTGCCAGATAGTTCAGGAGCACCATCATGTGGTTGTCCTCGTCCTGAATGGTATTGTAGTAATAGTCGCGGAAGGTTTTCCAACCTTCTTCAATAGTGGGAGACGGACCAACCCATGCCTGCCACTGACGATTATAGTCGTTGTGAGCGGCGGGGCGACCAGGTTTGTCGAAGGGCTCGTTCCATGAAGCTGGTACGGGCACATCATATGTCTTTTTATAGAGTGGATCGTCTGGAGCGGGAGTAGCTTCACCAGCGATATACTTTCCTGGTGTCTCATTAAAGTACATTATATCGTGAGGATTTAAGAAATTTACAGCCAAGAAGAAGCTTTGTCCCTTGGTGTTTAATTCCTTACCCTTGCTCTTCAACCAGTCAATGGCATGCTCTGCTATGGTGCCATCCTCATGATACCCCTCAAGAACAGAACCATACATATCACCCTCCGTCCAGTCGCTGAAGCCATATTCCTCGAGTGATTCTGTATCTTCTGAGATGTGCCACTTACCCTTGAATGCGGTATAGTAGCCAGCCTGACGCAGCATATCACCCACGGTAGGCAGGTCACGTGACATGTCATTTACAAAAGCATAGTTGGTATTATCCAGCATACATGTTTCCGTGATATGGCGTCCAGTATATATAACAGAACGGCTACTGGTAGATACGTTGGCACAGGCATAGTGCTTCTCGAAGGTTGTACCAATCTGACGCAGACGCTCGCGGGCAGCGTAGTCACTGCCTGCAGGGTACTGCGGCATGTAAGCCTCTTGGTCGCAAGTGATGAAGATGATGTTATACTTACCATCGGCATTACGCTCGGGTTCAATAGTACTCTCGTTAGAATCAGAACAAGCACTCAGCAGTGCACCTGCAGGCAACAATGTAAGTGCAGCCTTTGTCAGTTTGTCGGAATTGATTTTCATTTTTGAGATTTTTAATTCAATATATTTTTGTAAACGATAGAGGTCACTTAATTAAAGGTGTGAAAAGACCGTAGCCTTTCCACACCTCGTGAATCTTTTTACCTAAACAACCATTTGCAGTTCCAAGCGTTGCTCATAGCCTGTAAACGTATTGCTATTGCGAATGGTTCAAAATATGTGTGTTTCATATTATTTTCTTTTACGGAATGTCCAGACAAAATAGATGATATATGCTATAAGCCCTAGATATACGATAACCATAGGAATGGTAAGCCATAGGGGCTGAGATAGAAAATCTTGAAAACTATTGTTCATTATTAGATTATTTTTTCGCAAAATAAATAAAAACATATATATGAAGGTGTAAAAAAACATGCACTTGGTGTAAAAAAACACGCACTTGGTGTAAAAAAACACGCGTTTTTTCACAATTACTTCCTTTCAGAACCATGATTTGCTGAATAATTTTTCACATTTCATTTTACTTTTTCACATTTTTTCTTTCCAATCCTTCACTTTTCACTTATTCTTTGTACCTTCGCGACATGATTACAATTGGAGAAATGCAGATTAGTGGTGTACTGACAATGCTGATGTTGTCTGTGATGTTAATGTTGTGTGTTCCCCACCGATCTATCCGCAGAATAAGTTTTGCACGGGCAAGATGGATGATGGCTGCAGGAACGGGATTGATAGCTCTCCAGTTTTTCCTTCAGTACCTTTTTGGATTTCGCCAGATGGGTGTAACGCAAGCTGTATTCTGCAATCTTTTGTTTTTCACACCAGCCTCGCTACTTTGTGGATTAGCCATACTTTACGTGCAACGACAAGGACGAATACAACGGAAAGAATGGCTGATAACTTGTGGTATCTGCGTATCAGCTATGCTTATTTTATTAGGTACCATTTGTTTGGACGCAATACCGTTCCGACAAGGTTCATCGGTCCTACGGACGGCAGAATACATAGTGGCTTTACTTTACGTGGTGATGCAAAGCTACATATTTGTTATGCAATACAAGGCATACAATCAAGTGAAACTTGCCGTAGGCGAGTATTTTGACCGTGAGCGACATGACCTTTTCGGATGGATGGGGCTAAGCATGAGAATCATGGCAATCCTTGCTTTCTTTGTACCTCTAGTTATCTTTACGGAAGGCAAACCCTTGGTTTTGTTCTCTATTGCATATTTCTTTTGCATTGCTTATAGCACCATTAGTCTATTCACTTATGGCGTCAGTGATAATATAATTCGTGTGGAAGAAGCAGAAGAGGACAGCCTTCCCCCCTCTCCAGAAGATACAGAAAACAATCAGTCCTCGATGCTCAATACCCAACTTTCTGACATGGTAGAAAGTTGGAAAGCAAGTGGCTTCTATTGTGAGCATAATCTAACGCTTAGCGTAGTAGCTAAACAGATGAAGATGACACGTAGGCAGTTGCAAGAGTGGCTTAGGCAATCGGAATATAAGAATTTGGCTGGTTTGGTAACGCCACTTCGTATTGAAGAGGCAAAACGTGTGTTGAAGGTACATCCCGAATGGTCAGTTGAGACAATTGCTGCTCACTGTGGCTTCAGTAGTAGGGAGTATTTCCATCGTGCTTTCCGTCAATATACAGATATGACCCCGGCAAAATTTCAGCAGGGAATAAAATAAAGAATCTTATGAGAACAATAAAACTATTGATTGCTACCTTGGTGGCATTTTTTGCGTGTTATGTACAAAAGATTAATGCGAGTCAAGCTATTACACCGCTTTGGCTGAGGGATGTTGTGATTAGTCCAGATGGGGCGCAGGTTCTATTTTGCTATAAGGGTGATATATATAAGGTTTCTGCAGAGGGAGGTACTGCCGTCCAGTTGACTACGCAGGACAGTTACGAATGCTCTCCTGTATGGAGTGCCGATAGCAAGCAGATTGCTTTTTCCAGCGACAGACACGGAAATCTGGATATATATGTCATGTCGGCCGAAGGTGGTTCTGCATCACGTCTTACCTATAATAGCACGGCGGAGGTTCCCCAGGCATTCACTCAAGATGGTAAATGGGTGCTTTTCGGCGCAAATATTCAAGACCCTGCAGAGAGTGTGATGTTCCCCTCTAGTCGTTTGCCTGAACTCTATAAGGTACCAGTAAAGGGTGGTCGTACGCTGCAAGTGTTGGCATCACCTGCAGAGATGATTAACTATGCTCCTGATGGTAGGAGTTTCTATTACCAAGACCGCAAAGGCTATGAGGATGAGTGGCGTAAACACCATACATCTTCTATTACACGCGATATCTGGTTCTATGATGCTGCCAGCCAGCAACACACCAATGTTACGCAACATGCAGGTGAGGACCGTAATCCCGTTGTGAGTGCCGATGGTAAGACGCTTTACTTCTTGAGCGAACGCAATGGCGGCAGTATGAATGTATATAGTTGTGCGGCTCAGGCTGCAGCTACTAAAGCTACTACTCCTAAGCCTGTTACCAACTTTAAAACACATCCAGTACGTTTTTTGAGCATTGCCAAGAATGGTCTGCTCTGCTTCACATATAATGGAGAAATATATACACAACGACCAGACGGAAAGCCCCAGAAAATGAGTGTAACACTGACACGCGACGATGAGCCTATGGTATCTGATTTCAGTTTCGTGAGTGGTGCACGTCAGTCAGTAGTCAGTAAAGATGGTAAGCAGGTTGCTTTTGTAATTAGAGGCGAAGTTTTTGTAACCAGTGTGGAATATGCAACAACCAGAAGAATCTCTCAGACGGCAGGCGCAGAAGCAGATGTTGACTTTGCACCAGATGGACGTACCATCGTATACGCCTCTGAGCGCAACGGAAACTGGCAGCTATATACCGCTAGCATCGTAAGGGAGGAAGACCTTAATTTCGCCAATGCTACATTAATAAAAGAGGAAAGTTTTTTTCCTGAAGTGCCTGAACTGAGATTAAATGGTAAACCCGATTTCTCTCAGGTGGAACGTCGAAGTCCAAAATATAGTCCAGATGGTAAGAAACTGGCCTTTATTGAAGATCGCATCAAACTTAAAGTGGTGGACCTGAAAACGAAGAAAGTGACACAGGTTACCGATGGAAGTAAGTGGTATGAGCAAGATGGTGGATTTGACTTTGAATGGAGTCCAGACGGTAAGTGGTTCGTGTTGAGTTATATAGCCAACAAACGCGACCCCTATACTGATCAGGGTATTGTGAGTGTTGAAGGTGGTGAAATTCATCCCATCACGCAAAGTGGTTATATGAGTGGAAGACCCCGGTGGGTGATGGATGGCAAAGCAATCCTTTTTGAGAGTGAACGCTATGGAATGCGTAGTCACGCATCATGGGGTAGCCAGCAGGATGTCTTCTTGGCATTTCTGACACAAGATGCATATGATCGATATCGCCTTTCACCTGAGGATTATGCGCTACTGAAGGAACTGGAGAAGAAAAACGATAAGAAGTGTGATGGCGGAAGTAAGCAGGATGACAAGAAGACTGATAAGAAAGACGAGAAGAAGGATGAAAAGGCAGATTCTGCCAAGGGACTTAAGATTGAGTTTGAGGGACTGGAGGATCGTATCGTCCGACTGACACCAAACAGCAGTCGTTTGGGTGATGCCATCGTGAGCAAGGACGGCGAGAGCCTTTATTATTTCTCTGCATTTGAGGGTTCACCTGATTTGTGGAAGATGGACCTCCGTAAGCATGAGACCAAACTATTGAGCAAGGGTGGTAGTGGAAATTTGCAGATGGATAAGGATGGCAATCTGTATTCCCTTGGCAGTAGTATGAAGAAGATAGAGAAGGGTGATAAAACCACAACTATCACTTATAATGCTCAAATGAAACTCGACTTGGCTGCAGAACGTGAATATATGCTTCGACACGTTGCAAAGCAGATAAATAAAAAGATTTTCCGTACCGATTATAACGGATGCGACTGGGACCTGATGGTACAGAACTATGCACGTTTCTTGCCACATATATCAAATAACTATGACTTTGCTGAGATGTTGAGCGAACTCTTGGGTGAACTGAATGTAAGTCATACGGGTGGTAGGTATAGTCATTCTGCCAAGGGTGATGCAACAGCTCAGCTGGGTTTACTATATGACCTGACGGAGGCTACAGACGGAATTAAGATTACTGCAGTGTTGGAAGACGGTCCTTTCTGTCGAGCCAATAGCAAGGTTAAGGCTGGTGATATGATAACAGCCATCAACGGACAACCTGTAACCAAGGAAACAGACTTGTCTCAGCTCTTGAACCAATGCAGGGGAAAGAAGACGCTGGTAAGTCTGAAGGGTAGTGCTGGTACGTGGGACGAAGTAGTTTTACCTATTAGTAAGGCTGCAGAATCCGAATTGCTTTATAAACGCTGGATAAAGAGCAGAGCTGCAGAGGTAGAACGTCTCTCTAATGGACGTTTGGGTTATGTACACATAGAGGGGATGAATGATGCCAGCTTCCGTGACGTATATTCTGATATTTTAGGCAAATACAACCTGAAAGAGGGTATTGTTATTGACACGCGATACAATGGTGGCGGTCGTTTGCATGAGGATATAGAAGTCTTGTTCTCAGGTAAAAAGTACTTTACGCAGGTGATCCGTGGTAGGGAAATTTGTGATATGCCCAGCCGCAGGTATAATCACCCCAGCATTATGCTGCAAAGCGAGAGTAACTACAGCAATGCTCACGGAACACCTTGGGTTTACAGTCATCAGAAAATTGGTAAATTGGTAGGTGCTCCCGTTCCTGGAACCATGAGTTCTGTGAACTGGGAGACACTGCAAGATCCTTCGCTTGTCTTTGGTGTTCCTGTTATCGGTTATCAGTTGCCCGATGGTTCTTATCTGGAGAATACACAGTTGGAGCCGGATATCTATATATTGAACCGTCCTGAGACGGTTGTCAAGGGTACTGACCTTCAGTTGGAGGCAGCAGTACGTGAACTCTTAAAGGAACTTTAGCGGAGCATTCTCCCGTCGCGATACACAGTTGGGGCGCATCCTTTCTTTGCTTTGAAGAATTTGGTGAAGGCAATTTGGGAAGTGAACCCCAACTGTTGCGATATCTGCTGTATTGTTTGAGAAGTAGTGGACAGTTGTTGTTCACACTCCTGAACAAGATAGTCGTCGATTACTTGTTTGGGTGACCGACCACAGACTGCGTTTGTAATTTGTGAAAGGTAACGCGTTGAAATAGAAAGTTGCGCCGCATAGAAAGACACATCGTGAGCTGTGGTGTAATGCTGAGAGAGCAGTGTTATAAATTGATTGTATAGGTTGTGAGGCTGCAATGACCGAGGTTGCGTCGAAGCATATACTACCTGACTATGCATGTAGTTATGTGCGTTCGTGATTGCCGTTGGTACATCGTCTGCTTGCGCCAGTCGTGCTGCAATGGCTGTGGACAGAGCTCCACCAACACCATGTCGCTGCCAACCCTCAATGTTTACTGAAGAAAAGAATTTCTGGCAGTTGGGACCTGAAAGTAAGGCATTAATACGTTCTTTGGCAAAAGTCCCACCGCGTAGCAGTACCCATTCGGGTCCCATCTCATGCATTAGGCGGGCAGCTTCTTTCATATCAGCATCTGTGCTGATACGTCTGCCTAATAATATCTCGGCATCCGTACATTTTATGATAAGCAGCTTGCAGATGGGGAAGACGTACTGTCGGTATGCAATGAGCGAATCATTACTCATCAGCAATCCGCCGTGAGAAGCCAGTATTACAGGTGAGCAGATAATATTGCTGCATCCAAGAATCTCCTTAGATATAGCACTGATAGTGGTTGCATTGTCAATCATTCCCACTTTTATAGCTTGTGGAACCATTTCCTCATAAACAGCTTTTACCTGACCTATAACTAAATCGGTTGGCAGCTGATGAACATTGGTAATTCCCATGGAATTCTGAATTGTAACAGCTGTAACGACCGTTACTGCATAGCCGCCCATGTCTTTTATGGTGCGTACATCAGCCTGTATGCCGGCGTTTCCCATGCTGTCTGAACCATTTATACAAAGTACCGCTTTCATTTTTTTCCTTATTGTTTCGCAAAGGTAAGGCAAAAGCCCCGTTTGTCCAAACAAGTATTCCGATTTTTGCAACATTTCTTCTTTGTAAGGAATGTTTTCCCTAATAGGAAACGATTTTTTCTCGCAATTTCTCTTTGTCATAATTTTGCAACGAAAAATAAGTGGTTTACTCATAATATTCAGATATATAATATAAATATGGAAGATAGAACTCAGTTGAACCGCAATTTGGCTCAGATGCTGAAGGGCGGAGTGATTATGGATGTAACAACCCCAGAGCAGGCAAGAATAGCTGAAGCTGCCGGTGCCTGTGCTGTAATGGCGTTGGAACGTATTCCTGCCGACATTCGTGCGGCGGGCGGTGTTAGCAGAATGAGCGATCCTAAGATGATTAAGGGAATTCAGGAGGCTGTTACCATTCCTGTTATGGCCAAGTGCCGTATTGGTCACTTCGCAGAGGCACAGATTTTGGAGGCTATAGAGATAGACTACATAGATGAGAGTGAGGTACTTTCGCCTGCCGATGATATTTATCACATCGACAAGCGCAAGTTTAAGGTGCCTTTTGTCTGCGGCGCCAAGGATTTAGGCGAGGCCTTGCGTCGTATCAACGAGGGCGCAACCATGATTCGTACCAAGGGTGAACCTGGAACGGGTGATATCATTCAGGCTGTGCGCCATATGCGCATGATGCAGAGTGAGATTCGTCGTTTGGTAAGCATGAGTGAGGATGAGCTCTATGAGGCTGCCAAGCAGTTGCGTGTACCTTATGAACTGGTGCAGTATGTGCATGAGAATGGCAAGTTGCCCGTGGTGAACTTTGCTGCTGGTGGTGTCGCTACACCAGCTGATGCTGCTCTTATGATGCAGTTGGGTGCTGAGGGCGTGTTCGTAGGAAGCGGTATCTTCAAAAGTGGTGATCCTGCCAAGCGTGCGCAGGCAATTGTAAAGGCTGTTACCAATTATAACAACCCCAAGATTCTGGCTGAGTTGAGTGAGGATTTAGGTGAGGCTATGGTTGGCATCAACGAGCAAGAGATAGAACTGCTAATGGCAGAAAGAGGGAAGTAGTCGAAAATTATAAGTTGAAAGTTGAGAATTGCTATTTTAGCCCTACAAGGGGCATTTGAGGAACATAAGCAGATGCTGGAACGTTTGGGAGTGGAGAGTGTTCTCATCCGCAACTTGCACGACTGGCATCAGCCATTTGGCGGGCTCATTCTGCCTGGTGGCGAAAGTACCGCTATGATGAGGGTGATGAAGGATGAAGCTCTTTTTGAACCCATTCGTAAAGCCATTATTGATGGACTGCCAGTCTTTGGTACGTGCGCGGGTATGATTCTGTTGGATGACCAACACTTAGGCTGCATGGACATTACGGTTAAACGTAATGCCTATGGCCGTCAGTTGGGAAGTTTTCAGACTATATATAATATAAAAGGTATAGGAGACGTTCCTATGGTTTTTATACGTGCTCCGTATATCGAACGCTGCGGCGAAGGGGTAGAGGTTCTTTCTACCTTAGATGGCCATGTAGTGGCTGCCCGTCAGCAGAATATGCTGGCTTGCTCTTTTCATCCGGAGTTGACGGAGGACACACGTATACATGAGTATTGGCTTTCTACTATAAACGGGAAGCATTGAAAGCAACTCCCAAATGGGAGATGATATCTGAAGGGAGTAAGGATTCCGCACTGTTACCGTCGGCAAGGGCCAGATCGGCAGCAAAGGCGTGAATCCATACGCCTATTATGGCTGCTTCTTCTGCCGTATAATGTTGAGCTATCAAGGCCAGAATGATACCTGTAAGTACATCACCGGAACCACCAACAGCCATGCCGGGATTCCCGTGCAGTGTATTCTCGTAAACCCGTACGGAATGCTCATTGGGTACATAGATGCGTGTATGGTGCCCCTTTAGTACTACCACAACTTGGTATCTCTCGGCCAGTTCCTGAGGCTCCAAACCAAAGCGCTTCATCTCGCCAGGATGTGGCGTAAAGATACTACCCCTAGGAACCTGTGGCAGCCAATGTTGGTTGCCTGCTAAAATGTTCAGTGCATCGGCATCGAAAACCATAGGTGTCTTCGGATAGTTCAGTATTAGGCTGTGTAGAGCCCATTGGGTTTGGATATGTTGTCCAATGCCTGGACCGATTCCTACGACATCTGTATAAAGGGGGAGCTCTATGATGGTGTGATGCGTGTAATGCTCATCGGCTATGCATTTGGCTTCGGGCAGCCCCATCTGCATAATGTTATAGCCGCACTCGGGGACGTGGACGGTAAGCAGTCCCACCCCGCTACGCATGCAGGCACGTGAGGAGAGGAGCGCAGCGCCTATCATGCCGACGCTTCCTACTACGAGGGAAGCCCGTCCGTAATCGCCTTTATGGCTGAAAGGGTCTCGTGTTTTCAGCCAACCGGAAACGAGTGATTTTGTTATGGGTGTCATTCCCTTTATCTGCGTACCTTACCGCCCTGAATGTAGAGGCCTTTTTGTGGTTTACTGGTAAGACGACGTCCGCTTAGATCGTATATGGGCTGTTGAACGTTTAGTTTTGTGGGTTTAGAATCGGTCTCAGCAGAGATAATGGCATTTTCGTCATCGCCATTATAGTAAATTCCATCAGAGGTGCGACGTACTATCTCGTGGTCAGAAAGCAGAACTGGGTATGCATCCTTTCCTAACGTTTGGAAGAAGATGGGGCTTACAGTTTCGCCCTTATTGAGTTTGTAGCACAACTCGCCCGAAGCAACGGCTTTGGTAGCTTCCGTTCCTCCGTAGCAGTTGTTAAGTTCTGCTGCAGTAGCGCATATCAGTCTATTTCCTAAGGTATAACAGTTCTCTAATACTGTATTCCATGCACCTTCGCCTACGAATTCGGTCTTTTTTTCTCCGTTTGTATTGACCTGAATCTTTCCGGCTACATAGCAGTTGGCAACCTGTGTCTGCATGAGTGTCCCAGCCAAGGGACCGCAGGTCTGGGCACCTGTACAGCTAACCGTTATGTTGGCCAGCCCCACTTTGTTGATTTTGGCTCTGTAGCAACGGCCAAAGAGACCGCCTTCGAAGTTGGTCTGTATATTCAGATTAAGGATTTGGTAACCTTGCCCATCGAATGTGCCGCCATAGCTATTGGTGTAGAAGTCGGAATACTCTTCGTTGGTTTGTGAATACATGCCAATGGGCTGGAAGTTGCTGATACCAGCCATATTGATGTCTTTGGTAAGCTGTGCGTCAAGTGTGCGCATACCCTCGTTGACCAGGACAGAGAAACTGCAGAGGTCGTTAGGCGTACTGATTTGCATGAAGCTACCGACGAACTTGGGCAGTCCGCTTAGGGCATCTATCTCCTTTTGCTTGTTTTCGATATCCTGTTTTGTGAGACTGCCGGCCGTATATCCCTGTGTAGCAGTGTCCAGAACCTGCTTTGCATTGTTATATTGCTCTTCGGTAAGCAGTCTGTTGGCAATCAGCAGGTTGGCTGTGTTCTCTGTCTGTAGGACGTTTTGCATTAAGCTGATGTAAACCATACGACTCTCGCTAATGGAAGAAAAGAGACTACCGATTTTGTCAAGGTGTTGCAGCATGGCGTCAACGGTTCCATAGTTGTTTTTATTTAAGACTTCATTTCTTAAATCGTTGGTGAGTGAAACCTGGCACATGGGATGCTGACGGTAATCTGTAATCTCTTTGCTGCCGCATGACAATAAAGTCGCAGCACGATCCTTTATCTTGGCTTCTACATCGCGACATGCCATTAATCCCGTTTCGCCTGATCCGCGATAAAAGAGGCGCAGGTTGCTGAACACTGTGACATCGGTCGTAGAGGCAATGCGTAGCCCCTTAATTTTAACGGTTAGCTTACCGTCCTCTGGCTTGGCCACAATTCTGTTCGTGGGGTTTTCTGTAGTGTATTCGCTTGAAGTCATTAGGACATTCTTCATTTCGTTCAGGCAAATCATACTGCCATGCAATGTGCTTTGAGGCATTGCCTCGGCAGCATAGTAACCGTCAATCTGAAGCTCGTAAATGCCGTCGGGCAGGTCGGTGATAGTCTGCTCGAGGGTAAACTCACAGCCTTCCGACTGCACCTCACAGATTCCTTGCGTATTTTCCTGTATCACAAGGCTGCCACCCTGCTGGGTAAGTGTCCAGCCTTGGAACTGGTTTTGGAAGTCGGCATTCTGTAACAGGTGAGTAATTTCCTGATCGGTTCCTAGTTCGCGTACAGCCTGTGTAGGAAGACTGAACAGGAACGTTATAATTGTTAGCGCAAATAATGTGACGTACTGCTTCATTATTGTATTGATGTGATGTAACTATCATATTTAGATGACAAAAGTATGGGTTTTTGGTAAAAAAAGCAAGATTACTCGCTCGCAATTTCTGTTGAAATGGTAAAATATTGTAGAAGAGCATGTAAATGAAAGCTGAAATAGATAAATTTGTATAATTAGTTTGGTGAATTAGGATAAATTTTAGTACTTTTGTGAATATAAAGATGCCTATAACATGAAAAAGCTTATTGCCATACTATCTGTTTTTTTCTTCCAGACATATTTAGTCGGGCAAGTGCTTTTTCCATGTACGCAGACACTGCAAAATCCATATGGTTTTTGTACACATGTCACACGTAAGGGGTGGGATTATGAGATTAGAGACCATGAAATGGATATCCTTCAGGAAACAGGGGTGGGGTGGTTCCGCTCCGATCTGGACTTTGCTACAGCATTTAAGAGAACGCCATCTGATTTTTCTCCAGAGGTTTTCGATAATGTCTTGAAAAGCGCCGATGAAAGAGAACTCCAATTATTAGGCATCTTAACTTGGCTTGACAAATATCCATGGGACGATCCCAAGTATATGGAATATATTGATACGCTGGCATTTCATTTCAATGGAAGAATCAGATATTGGGAATTCCTTAACGAGGTGAATTTGATTAAGGAAGTAGGGAATTTGCCAGAGAAGTATGTAAGGAGTCTTAGGCTTGTGTACGAACGTCTGAAGGATAGTAGTCCTCAGAATCAGGTTGTGCTTAGTGGCCTTGCAGAGATGCAGAACAATTTCTATGAGGAATTATGTAAACAGAAAGCTCAGGACTATTATGATGTAATGAATTTTCATTCGTATTGTAGCCCTGAAGATTTGATTCCTTGCCTTGAGAAAATCGCAAGGTTGATGGAGCATTATGATTTCCGTAAACCAGTTTGGCTAACAGAGTGTGGTATGAGCACAAGCGTTGATGTGGACACCTCAGAAGGTTTTTATACAGATTTCCTTCCGGCGGCCCTTAGGCGTTTGGGTATCTATGAACAGCAGATTACTGTTGGTTATTTGCAGGATAGGGCGTCAGGATATAGGACGCTTAATGATGTTCAAGTGGCAACATATTTGCGTCCAAAAGCAAGGCATGTTGTTTCTGTAGATTTTGCTCGTTTGAGGGGCCTGAGCCCATCTCGGGTTCCTGTATTGATTGCCACTACAGACGAATATTTCCCGCTGGATTATTTCCCATTGCTTGTAGAGTATGTAAAGAAAGGCGGAACCATTGTACTGGCTCAGGGGTTGCCATTTTATTATAACTCTTCTTTGCCGTCAAAGACATGGTTTGAACTTCACGTCTTGCGTACGAAGCTTTATCCGATTCTTCACATGTCATTGCTTAAGAACCGTTATGACCCCATCACCAAGGAGTCGTTGGGTGATATTCCGCCGTTCATTGACCGTTGTGCCGATGCCGATTTTGAATACGAATTCCCCATCAATGCCAACCACCCTGGTCGTTATCTCAGTGACGAAGCTCTCCATTCGGGAGATTCTTTGATTTCGTTGATATCGGCAGGTACTGAGCGGATAAAGGGTACCGTTGCTGGGATATACAAACTTAATTCGGATATGTCTGGCAATATTGTTTTCCAGACCAGGATGTATGGTCATCCCATTCCTGATAAAGAGGAAGAGCAGGCGCGTCGAGTTGCCCGAATTTACCTATTGGCTTTTGCGTATGGAATAGATAGAGTCTTTTGGTATAATTTCAGATCAAGGGAATTGAATTTGAATGAACGTGAAGACTGTTTCGGGGTTATTCATGCTGACTTTACAGATAAGCTGTCGATGCGGGCATATCGTACCTTGGTTAGGTTTTGCCCCGATGGGAGTACCCGACCTACTCTAAGGCACAATGACAATATTTTTCGCGTCCAATGGGTGACACCGGACAGGCATGTGGTGCGTGCCATATGGTCGCCATATCAGAATATGAGCTACTCCTACAAGATATCGCCCAAAGCTATCGTCTACGATCATCTGGGTCAGGAAGTCCGGCATGCCGACAATAAACTTATGCTTTCGGATGCTGTTCTCTATATTGTTGAATAATGCTCTTTTAATAAGTACGAGAAAGGTAACTTTAGTTATTTTTGAAATTTAGCATGTTGAAAATAGTTGATATTCCAATAAATTGTTGTACCTTTGCACACGATTTGAGAATATGTATTAAAAGAACCTTAAAAAGGAAGGATTGAAATGGGTGAAATTAAAGTTGTCAAAGTAGGTAATTCTAAGCAGATGGATGCTTTTGTTCGGCTGCCAGAAAGACTTTATGCAGGCAACCAGTATTATGTTCCCGATTTGGATAGCGATATCCGCGACATGTTTAATCCCAAGAAAAATACAGCTCTCAAATACGCAGACATTCAGGCATTTCTGGCTTATAGAGATGACAAGGTGGTGGGTCGTGTTGCAGGAATCATCAATAGGAATGCCAATGAACGCTGGAATACCAGTTATGTACGCTTTGGCTTGATAGAGTTTGAGGACGACATCGCAATATCGGCTGCGCTTTTGAAGGCAGTTGAGCAGTGGGGTGCTGAGCGTGGAATGACCCAGATTCAGGGGCCCATGGGAATTATTGATTTCGACAAGGAAGGTATGCTTGTGGAAGATTTTGATCTCATGGGTAGCATGATAGACATCTATAATCCTCCTTATTACCCTCAGCATATGGAGAAGTTGGGGTATCAGAAGGAAGTTGATTGGCTTCAGGTGCGTGTAGAGATACCAAAGGAAGTTCCTGCGAAATATGCCCGTGTTGCCAATTTGGCAAAGGAGATGTTCGGCCTGAAGGTGCGAAAGATAAACCGTAAGGAGATTCTGGGTGAACAGGGACAGCGTGTGTTCCGTTTGATGAATGAGGCTTATGCGCCTATTTTCGGATACAGCGATCTGACTGAGGAGATGGTTACGGACTTGATCAAGAAGTATATCCCCATCCTTGACCCCGATCTTATTACGACGGTAGAGAATGAAAAGGGGGAGATGGTCTGTGCTGCTGTGACGACAGGCAGTCTCTCGCATACTCTTCGTAAGTCAAACGGTAAGTTGTTTCCCTTTGGCTGGATACACTTTCTGAAGACGCTTTGCTTCAAGAACGAGGATACGGTCAATATGATGCTCATTGCCGTGCGTCCTGATATGCAGGGTTTGGGCGTGAATGCCTTGGTATTTGATGACCTGATACCTATCTACAATCGTAAGGGATATAAGTATGCCGAGACGGGTCCCCAGCTCGAGGATAATATTAAGGAACTTTCTCAGTGGAAGCAACTGAATCCCAAGATGCAGAAACGTAGAAGGTGTTGGCATAAAACAATAGAAGATTAACAAATTATAGAATAAATCAAAATTATGAATAGAGTAGTTATAACCGGTATGGGTATTTGGTCCTGTCTGGGACAGACGTTGGACGATGTACGTGACGCACTATACCATGGAAAGAGTGGTATTATTT
Organism: Bacteroidaceae bacterium; assembly: GCA_024683455.1. Classification (GTDB taxonomy): domain Bacteria; phylum Bacteroidota; class Bacteroidia; order Bacteroidales; family Bacteroidaceae; genus Physcousia. The sequence goes on along the minus strand of JAIKYE010000018.1, from coordinate 6,182 downwards.
TCAGCCAGGAAAGAAAGGATGCAGGTTTTCGTTCTGCATTGTGTGCTGATGTACCATCTGTTGATATCAAGAAACTGTTGGCACGAAATGTTCGTCAGTTCATGCCAGAGGAGGCTCAGTATGCATACGTTGCAACTAAGCAAGCATTGGAAAATGCAAAGATAGATCAGGACTTTTTGGATGCTCACGAGGTAGGTATTATCTATGGTAACGACTCCGTTGCTGAGAGTACCATGATAGCCCTTGACAAGTTCCGTGAGTTTAAGGATACCTCTGCATGTGGTAGTGGGGCTATTTTCCAGAGTATGAATAGTACTGTAACCATGAACTTGGCTTGTCTGTTCAAGTTGCGTGGTATCAACCTTACCTCATCTGCTGCCTGTGCTTCCAGTTCTTTGGCTATTGGTAATGCATATTTGCTTATCAAGGAAGGCTTGCAGGATTGTGTAATCTGCGGTGGTGCTCAGGAGGCGAATATGTACTGTGTTGCCAGCTTTGATGGCATTCAGGCATTCTCTACTCGTGAGGATGAGCCTACCAAGGCTTGCCGTCCTTTCGACCGCGACCGTGATGGTTTGGTTCCTGGCGGTGGTGCTGCCACATTGATTTTGGAAAGTTATGAGCATGCTGTTAAGCGTGGCGCTCCCATCATTGCCGAGATTGTAGGCTGGGGCTTCAGCGGTAACGGTGATCATATTTCTACTCCCAACGTAGCTGGTCCTGCCCGCTCTTTGGAGTTGGCTCTCAAGAATGGTGGTGTCGACCCCCGTATGATTGGTTATGTAAACGCTCACGCCACCAGTACACATGCGGGCGATGGTCGTGAGGCAATGGCTATTGCCCAGTGCTTCGGCGACTACAAAGTACCTGTAACAAGTACCAAGAGTCAGACCGGCCATGAGATGTGGATGGCAGGTGCCAGTGAGTGTATCTACTCCGTGCTGATGATGAAGAATGGTTTCATTGCCGGTAGCTTGAACTTTGAGAATCCCGATGAGGAGACAGCTTGTGTGAACGTCATTCCTCAGACTATCGAGACGGGCTTCGATATGTTCCTGAGCAACAGTTTCGGTTTTGGTGGAACCAATAGCACGCTTATCGTAAAAGACTTCAAAGGATAAAAAAATATAGAGAATAAATATTTATTCATTTCATTTACAATTAACTATTTAAGATCATGACAAGAGAAGAAATCATTGAGAAGACAATCGAGACATTGACAGACGAGTTTGATGTAAACGAGGAAGAAATCGTAGAAGACGCTCCTATCTATCAGACCCTGCATCTCGACAGCCTGAGTCTTGTTGACCTGGTAGCTGTTGTACAGTACACCTTCAAGGTTAAGATTCCTGCAGAGGATCTGCCCAATGTAAAGACATTCGGTAATCTGTACGATTACATTGAGAGTCACATGGCATAATCTGACCACATGACAGATATCAAAAATCTCATACCTCAGCGCTCGCCAATCATGATGGTTGACGAGTTGCTAGAGGCTCATGATGATGTGGCTCGCTGCACACTTACCATCAGGGAGGATAACTTTTTCCTTGAGTCAGACGGTGCTATAGCAGAACCTGGTGTGATAGAGCATATTGCGCAGTCGGCTTCTGCTTTTGCCGGCTATAGCGCTATGCAAGCCGGTGCTACTGAACCGCCCGTAGGATATATTGGTGAGGTGAAGCGTTTCAGATTGAATCGCAGACCGTGTAAAGGCGAAACATTAGTTACAACCATTACAATGGGACCCACCGTCGGTGGTGTCACTATTATTACAGGCGAGACTGTCTCTGGCGAAGAGACTATTGCTTCTACCCAAATGAAGATCTATGTTGCTGGAGAATAAATATTACAAGGTTTTACGCGCGCGAGAGGAGGGAGAAGGAAAAGCCGTTTATCATGTGGCTATTTTGCCTGACTGTAACGTATATGAGGGACATTTCCCTGGTAATCCTGTTTGTCCTGGTGTTTGTAACATCCAGACTATCAAGGAATGCGCATCATTATTTATCGGTAAGGAGTTACGTATCTCGTCTATCAAGCAATGTTTGCTTACTGCCATTGCCAGCCCTACTATTTGTCCTGAGGTTGATGTTCAGGTCGAAGTGAAGGAAACAGACGGGAAGTATTCTATTGTTGCCACTATCTCTGACGAGAACCGGCAGTATATGACCTTCAAAGGTGAAGGTGTATGACGTTATTATCATAGGAAGCGGTCTGGGTGGTTTGGTATGTGCCAATCTGCTCACAAAGAAAGGACTCAAGGTTCTGGTTCTGGAGCGTCAGCATCAGCCGGGAGGCTGTTTGCAGAGTTTCCGGCGCGGATATATGATGTATGATACCGGTCTTCATTATGTGGGCGGTTTGGCTGAAGGTCAGCCCTTGCATGATATCTTTCAGGAGTTAGGGTTGTTGTCACTTCCATGGCAAAGATTGGATGCAGACGGGTTCGACCGCATCATGATTGCCGACCGCGAGTATCGCTTTGCAGAAGGATATGACAATTTCCTTGAGACGCTGGCCAAGGATTTCCCTGAGGAGCGCGACAGCCTGCAGCGTTACATCCAGTTGATGCAATGTACCGATGAGGTATGGATGCAGCAGACAAACGCCTATGAATACCTATCTGGTATCATTCGTAATCCATTGCTACTGAGTGTGTTAAGTGGTGCTTGCTTAAAGATGGAGTTAAAGCGCGATACGTTGCCCCTCTTTACCTATGTACATGGGAATGCACCATTTATACAGAGCAGTTGGCGACTGAAGGGCGATGGTAACATGATAGTCCATAAACTCATAGACAACTTTACCAGTCAGGGTGGAGAACTTATCTGTGATGCCGAGGTTACAGAACTGGTCGAAGAACAAGGTGCCATCAGAAAAGCCGCGTGTAAGAACGGCGAGGTTTACGAGGCACGTTATTTTATTAGCGATGCTCATCCTTCCGTAACACTCTCTCTGGTAAAGGAGAGTCAGTTGTTGAAGAAGGTGTATCGTCGCAGAATTGATAATTTGGAAAATACAAATGGAATGTTTACCGCTCAGTTGTTGCTGAAACCCGGTATGGTTCCATATTTTAATTATAACGAGTTCTTGTATGACGGACTCGAGGCGTGGGACGGACGTGGTTATATGGTAAGTTGCAGGGTTCCTGAGGATGGTTCTGCCTATGCCCGCCAGATAGATATCCTTACGCCCATGAATATTAGCGAATGTTCAGCGTGGAGTGATTCTTGCCCTATGCATCGTGGAGAAGACTATCTGCGATTCAAGGCACAGAAAGCACAGCAGTGCATAGCTGTGGCAGAGCGTTTCTTGCCAAACTTGCACGAGTATGTTCAGCAGGTACATACCAGTACACCACTCACGTATCGGGATTATAACCTGTCACCTGATGGCAGTGCTTACGGAATACGTAAAGATGCAGCAGCTCCGCTTCTTACGATTCTGTCTCCCCGTACAAGCATTCCTAATTTACTGCTTACCGGTCAGAGTCTTATGCTCCATGGGTTGCATGGCGTGACAATGACTGCAATGTACACAACAAAAGAAATTACAGAATAAAGATTGGAATATATATGAAACGTCAGATTATACTTTTTATACTCATGTTGGGCTTGGCTGTACCGTCTTTTGCACAGATGGTATCAGGAAGGGTCTTTGACGCATTAGATAATGAACCCATGGAGGGTGCTCAGATATGGTATAAAGACAGACCTACGGGAAAGATTCTTTCCGATGCCAATGGTTATTATAAAATCCGTTTTCGTCCAGGAACGTTGGTGTTCCACTATTTCGGATATAACGATGTAGAGGTGGTCATCAAGAAAGCTCGTTCACTTGACGTTAAACTTTCAATGGATGCCAAGGAAATCGAAGCCGTTACTATCAAGGCCGAGAAGAAAAAGTATGTTCGCAAGGGCAATCCTGCTGTAGAGCTGATGCAGAAAGTCATGGCAGCCCGTAAGAGTGCTGATATTCACGATGCCGATTATGCAAGCTATGACAGATATGTCAGCACGACTATAGCCCTTAATGATGTTGATACTGCCACGTTAGACGAGGAACATTATAAGAAGGTAAATCTTTCTGCCGAGTATGCAGAGTTTTGTCCTGCTACGGGAAAGATGATTCTCCCTATCAGTTTTGAGGAGCGTATTACCAAGGAATACTACCGAAAGGATGGCGACAGACGCAAGAGTATTGTCAAGGGAGAGAACAAGGAAACCCTCTTGGATCTTTTGCAGGCAACAGAGTTTGTAGAGTCTAAGATCAAGACCAACCTTATTGACGTTGATATCTACAAGGATCAGACCGTTATCTTCCAGCATAACTTTATCAGTCCTATCGGTGGTGCAGCAGCTATTCGCTTCTATCATTATGCAATTGCAGATACGGTGGATTGCGAAGGCGATTCATGTATCATCGTTAACTTCCAGCCTGCCAACAAGCAGGACTTTGGATGGAACGGAGATTTGTATATCATGAACGACAGCACGTATCGTGTAAAGCGTGCCCGTATGGGTATGCCTATGGATAACAGTGTGAACTTTGTTAAGCACCTGACGCTGGATCAGGAATTCGAGAGCCTGCCATCAGGACAACAGTTCTGCACCAACAACCGTATGATTATGCAGGTGATGCTGGCAGAAAAGTTGAACAAGCTTCATATCGAGCATTACGCTCACTATGGCAATATCAGCAACGAACCATTCTCGGACGACCATATCAACTTCCTTGGTGATGAGAAAGTGGAGAAGGGTGCTAAACATCGCAATGAAGAGTTCTGGGCAACGTATCGTCCAGATACCCTTTCACATGGTCAACAGCATATTGGCGATCTCAAGCGTAAGTTCACAGACCGTCCAGCTGTCCGTGCCGTGCTTTATGGCATGAAGATATTCCTGGACAACTATCTCGAGACAAGTGCCAACCCCAATCGTCCCAGCCTAGTCGATATAGGCCCCTTCTTCTCTACCTTCGGTAGCAACTGGGTCGAGGGTTTCCGTCTCCGTCTTGGTGCACAGACAACGGGTGCCTTCAACAAGCACTGGTTCCTCAGCGGATGGGGTAAGTATGGTTTCAAGGATCATAAGTTTAAGGGTGAAACCAAGATTGCTTATTCTTTTATTGAGAAAGAGAAAGACATCATTGCCTATCCTCGCAGAGACCTCACATTTACCTATACCCGTGACATACAGAGTCCATCAGATAAATTTCTTCAGTACGACAAGGACAACACCTTTATGACGCTTGCATGGCAGAAGACACACATGCAGAGTTATTTCGAGCGTTTCCGCTTCGAGGCAGTCTTTGAGTACGAGAACGGCTTGGCTCTGAATGGACATTTCAATCGTGAGTGGAACGTAGGTGCCGGCGATTTGTATTTCCTTACCAACAAGGATTGGCAGGCTATAGAGAGAGGCGACAGACCTCTTGACTCTCGCACCGTTACTTACACTGAGTTCAGCGTAGGTGCTTCATACCAGCCTGGCCTTAAGGTCTTGAACACACGTACCAAGCGTTACCTCTCAAACTTGGAGGCTCCCAAGTATTCCTTCCAGCATACTGTTGGTATAAAGGGCTTCATCGGTGGCGATTACAACTATAACATGACTGAGTTTGCTTTCAGCAAGCGTTTCTGGTTGAACTCATGGGGTAGTGTCGATGGCAATATCCATGCCTCTTTCCAGTGGAACAAGGTTCCCTTCCCATTGCTCGTCATTCCAGAGGCAAACCTCAGTTATATCCGTAGCCGCAACACCTTCAACTTGGTAGGCAATATGGAGTTCCTGCATGACCGTGCTGTCACCACCATGTGGCGTTGGGACCTCAATGGTAAGATTTTCAACCGTATTCCTCTCCTTAAGAAGTTGAAGTGGCGTGAGTCTCTGGCTCTCAACGCTATGTGGGGATATCTTTCAGACAAGAACAATCCTTTCTTGCCGGAGAACAGTAATGATGATCTTCTCTTCCGCTTCCCAGGTGAATGGAACAGAACTACAGGCGTATATAATTACAAGTCCACCTGTCTCAACAGTTGGACACCGTATATCGAGGCAGCTGTGGGTATTCACAACATTCTCAAGTTCCTCTCTTTCGAGTATACCCACCGTTTCACTCATCTGAAAGACGATACGCAGAAGTGGGGCTTCCGCTTCTATTTCGAGGCAAGTTTCTAA
>JAIKYE010000004.1 GCA_024683455.1 Bacteroidaceae bacterium | reverse complement strand
CAAACAAGCCGATGGAGCTGTTATGTTGCGTATGAACAACACCATGCTGCTGGCCACTGTTTGTGCTGCCAAAGATGCCGTTCCCGGAACAGATTTCATGCCCTTGCAGGTTGAGTACAGAGAAAAGTATTTTGCAGCCGGACGTTTTCCCGGTGGATTTACAAAGCGTGAGGGTAAGGCTAATGACGACGAGATTCTAACCTGTCGTCTTGTTGACCGCGCTCTGCGCCCCCTCTTCCCCAGCAATTATCATGCTGAAGTTTATGTTAATGTAATTCTCTTCTCTGCCGACGGTGTGGATATGCCCGATGCTCTGGCTGGCTTTGCTGCTTCTGCAGCTTTGGCTTGCAGTGATATACCCTTCGAGGGTCCCATCTCTGAGGTTCGTGTAGCTCGTATCAATGGTGAGTTTGTTATCAACCCCACCTTCGAACAACTGAAAGAGGCCGATATGGACTTGATGGTTGGTGCTACCGAGGAGAATATTATGATGGTTGAGGGTGAGATGAAGGAGGTTCAGGAGACCGACCTTTTGGCTGCCCTTAAGTGTGCTCATGAGGCTATCAAGCCTATGTGCCGCCTTCAGAAGGAACTGAGCAAGGAACTGGGTAAGGATGTTAAGCGTGAGTATTGTCACGAGGTTAACGACGACGAGTTGCGCGAGGCTGTTAAGGCTGCTTGCTACCAGCCTGCTTATGATGTTACCAAGCAGGGCTTGGAGAAGCATGCTCGTGCTGAAGCTTTCGAGGCTATCCGTGAGCAGTTCAAGGAGAAGTATGCTGCAGAGCACCCTGACATGGAGGCTGCTGAGCTGGAAGAAAAGAATACACTGATCGACCGTTACTATCACGATGTAGAGAAGGACGCTATGCGTCGTTGCATCTTGGACGAGGGTATTCGTCTTGATGGTCGTAAGACTACCGATATCCGTCCTATCTGGTGTGAGGCAAGTCCATTGCCAGGTCCTCACGGAAGTGCTATCTTCACCCGTGGTGAGACTCAGTCTCTGGCTACCTGTACACTGGGTACCAAATTGGATGAGAAGCTGGTCGATGATGTTCTCGTTCGCGAGTACCAGCGCTTCATGCTTCACTACAACTTCCCTCCCTTCTCTACAGGTGAGGCTAAGGCACAGCGTGGTGTAGGTCGTCGTGAGATTGGTCATGGCCATTTGGCATGGCGTGGTCTGAAGGGTCAGATTCCTGCCGACTTCCCTTACACTATCCGTGTAGTAAGTGATATCCTTGAGAGCAACGGTTCAAGCTCTATGGCATCTACCTGTGCCGGCTGCTTGGCTCTGATGGATGCTGGTGTGCCCATCACTGCTCCCGTAAGCGGTATCGCTATGGGTCTTATCAAGAACCCCGGTGAGGACAAGTATGCTGTTCTTTCTGATATTCTTGGTGATGAGGACCACCTGGGTGATATGGACTTCAAGACCACAGGTACTCCTAAGGGGCTTACCGCTACTCAGATGGATATCAAGTGCGATGGACTTTCTTACGAGATTCTCGAGAAGGCTCTGATGCAGGCTAAGGCTGGTCGCGAGCACATCTTGGCTGAGATGATGAAGACATTGTCTGAGCCTCGTGCAGAGCTCAAGCCTCATGTACCACGTATCGAGCAGATGATTATCCCCAAGGAGTTCATTGGTGCTGTTATTGGCCCCGGTGGTAAGATTATCCAGGGTATGCAGGAAGAGACCGGCGCTACCATCACTATTGATGAGGAAGACGGCGTAGGTAAGATTCAGGTGAGCGGTCCTAACAAGGAGACCATCGATGCTGCCATGTCTAAGATCAAGTCTATCGTAGCTGTTCCTGAGATTGGTGAGGTTTACGAGGGTACTGTTCGCAGCATTATGCCTTACGGATGCTTCGTAGAGTTCATGCCTGGCAAGGACGGTCTGCTCCATATCTCTGAGATTGATTGGAAGCGCCTTGAGACTGTTGAAGAGGCTGGTATCAAGGAGGGTGACAAGCTGCAGGTTAAACTGTTGGAGATCGATCCCAAGACTGGTAAGTTCAAGCTCTCTCGTCGTGTACTGTTAGAGAAACCAGAGGGTTACGTAGAGCGTGAGCGTCGTCCCCGTCCCGAGCGTGGTGAGCGCCGTGAACGTGGCGAACGTGGCGAACGTCGTGAGCGTCGTCCCCGCAACGAAGGTGAAGCAGCTCCTGCTACAGAAACCGCAGAGTAATTAGATAATTACTTTTTTACCATCTATATAATAAACACCGTGGGGCAGTCCTGCGGTGTTTATTTTTTGGGCTTATCAGAATAGTTTGGATAATAGAAAGCTGGCATACCTAATGCCATCAGTGCGTATAGCTTGTGGTTCTTAGGTAAATGCAGCAGGCGTTCGGTCTTCTTTCTGCCGATGAATTTTAGGGCAGTCTGTACCAAACCCATATATATTTGTGATATGCCGTGTGCTTCCGCCATTAGCGAGGCGTTTTGGTAGGCTAAGTTACAGTCTTGCCAACCGAAGTCGTAACCTTTGGGTGTACTGAATGCAAGCAGTGCTGTCCCATTACAAGTGCAAGGCCGCTTACCCTCGCGCCATTTACGTTCAAAGCGGTAAAGCTCAGCGGCTTCATTGTATAGGTCGCGAAGGAATAGCTTGGTCAGAGGACGCACCATAGGCGACATCAGGATGTTCGCCAAGCGTAGGAAGAACTTCATGGTGGCATCTTCTACCGCCTGAATATCCTCGCCTTGCAGCAGGGTTACCTTTACCTTGCGCGAATTCTCTGCTGTCGGTGCCACGTAGGCCGCCTCAATGATGTCAGAAAGTGCTTCTGAGGGTATTGGCGCGGGTGTGATAGTGCGGTTGGAACGACGGCTTTTCATCAGTTCCATCAGCGAACTTGCAGATGGAATATTCTCTTTTTGTACGCGATGGATGTTCTCTGCGGGAAAATCGGAATGCTGAATGGCGAACGCCTCACATACATCTACACAATGCCCGCACTGTATGCAGTTTTTTGCTTTTCTTACTACAGGCACCTCTCCCTTCTCCTGTGTATATACAGCAGAAGGACATACGCGGGCGCAACGTCCACAGCGTTTGCAAATATCAATATCAATACGAATCATAAAGGCCTCTTATTCCACAATATTTTCAGCAGGCAGAAGCTGAGAGCGAGTCCTACGACGATGCAGATTCCTGCAACTGCATAGCCTCCTACCCATTCCACCATACTGAAATCATCTGCTTTATTGCCTAACAGCCGCATCTGTGTTACGGCAAAAGCGTTGTTCAGTATGTGTATAATACTGGTCAGCACAATGTTTCCAGTCTTTATGTATATCACGCCCAACATCAATCCTACAAGCATGGCAATGAATACCTGAGCGGGATTACCATGTATTAGTCCGAAGAGCACGGCTGAAACCCAAATAGCCTTTACGGGATCCATTCCGTTACGTGCAAGGTATCCGCATACGCCTTCACGGAAGATCAGCTCTTCGGATATGGGGGCCAAAATGGTAGCAACCAGAATACCCCAGTTGTTGTGTATCAACTCTACCATATCGTTCTTTAATAAATCGGGCAATTTTACTATTTCTGTTAGCAGATTACCGGAAAAATCTCCAAGGATACAGGCTACTATGGCCATCAGTGCCCAACTCCATTTGATACGCGGGGTGTGGAAGGTTTCGGGAATCCGCATTACCTTCAGTCCCTTCCAGCAAACAAGGATGGCTATTATAATCGAGACTGCCATGGAAGGAGCCAAGATGGATACAGGAATGCCGTTCAGTGTGTTTATCCAAAGAATCTTTGTAATAACGATTGCTATTGCGAAGGCCAGCAGTTGAGAGATCAGGACGTAAACAAGTACTGCCAATAATGTTTTTTTCATCTGTTATACGTTTTAGATGTCACAATTTGATGCAAAGATAGAGTTTTTTTTGATTCCTATGTACAGGAACCGCTTCAAAATGTTTATCTTTGTCCCGCTTAAATCAATAATATAATGAAAAAGTTCCTTTTTTTAATACTCTTTTTGATTGGTGCGATTCATGTTCTTTTCGCACAGAACCAGCCGGGGATGCCTTGGCAGGTTAAGGTGATGAGTTATAATGTGCAGCATTGTGCAGGCTTGGATATGACTATCGACTATGACCGCACGGCAGATGTTATCTTCAAGCAGCAACCCGATGTAGTTGCGCTGCAGGAATTGGACAGCACGACTGTTCGTTGTGGCAGACGCAACCAGATAGAAGAACTGGCCAAACGTACACTCTACTTTCCTACCTTTGCCAGTGCCATAGATTATGACGATGGTAAGTATGGAGTGGGAATTCTTACACGCGAGCGTCCGCTAAGTGTTACGCGTACTCCGCTGCCCGGTAAGGAACCCCGTGTGTTGCTGGTTGTTGAGTTGGAAAACTATGTGATGGCATGTGCACACTTGGATCTGAAGGAAAAGAACCGACTGGCTTCTATCCCCCTGATTGTGGCAGAAGCCAAGAAGTGGCAGAAACCCTTCCTTATCGCAGGCGACTGGAACGATGAGCCCAACTCTAAGACTCTGGATGAGCTACGCAAATATTTTGTTATCAATACAGGGAAAAAGGCCACGTTCCCTGCCAACAAGCCTGAGATCTGCATTGACTACATAGCATCTTTCAAGGGACATGCGGCTGTAACGCTGAACCAAGCAGTTATCGATGCACCTCACGCATCTGATCATTGCCCCTTGGTTGCCACCTTGCGTTTGCCCCTAACGGCAGAGAAACTGATGACTACAAAGCCTTATCTGCAGGATCCCAAGCCAACGGAAATGACCGTGATGTTCCAGACAACGGCTCCTGCTCATTGCTGGGTGGAGTATGGAACGGATAAGAATAATCTCACCAAGAAACGTGCCTTGCTGGACGGACAGGAGGTTTGTTTTGATATAGAGAATCGCATCAAGCTGGACAACCTGCAGCCTGGACAGCAGTACTATTACAGGGTTTGTGTGGTAGATTTGCTGATGAAGCATGCTTACGACTTCCATACGGGCGACACGCTGCGTACTCCGTTCTATCAGTTCCGCACCCCCGAGGTGAACAGTACAGACTTCACCTGTATCATCTTCAACGACCTGCACGAACATCAGGATACCTACGACTTCTTGCGCGATACGCTTAAGGTGGCTGGCATCCGTCCCGACTTTGTTATCTTCAACGGTGACTGTCTGCCAGAGCCTTACGACCGTGAACATGTCATGCGTATGATTCATAATCTGGCCGATCCTATCGGCGGAGCAGAGACCCCCATCTTCTTTATCCGTGGCAATCACGAAATCCGCAACTTCTACTCAGCTGGCATGCACAGTCTTATAGGCTATCCCAATGACAAGACCTATGGCGGTATCAGTTGGGGTGACACACGTTTCCTGGTGTTGGACTGCGGAGAAGATAAGCCCGATGAGGATAAAGAGTATGCAACTTTCAACGACTTTACGCAGTTGCGTGCCGAAGAGACAGATTTTATTAAGCAAGAGTTGAAAAGCAAGGCTTTCCGCAAAGCGAAGCGTAAGATTCTGGTCAGCCACATTCCCGTCTTTGGCAACGATGACAAGTATCAGCCCTGTTCAGAAGTATGGGGAGCGCTACTCAAGCAGCAACCCTTCAGCGTTGCCGTCTTTGCTCATACACACAAATTTAATTATGCGGCAAAAGATCTCGAAGGCGCCACTTATCCTGTTGTGAATGGTGCCGGACCTAATATCAAACGTGCTGTAGTTACCATTCTTCAGAAAAAAGGTGATAAGTTGCACCTGAAAACTTTGAGCAAGGATCCCAAGAACTGCATAGAGGTGGAGCTGTAGCCTCACCCCACCAGCCTCACCCCTAACAGCCTCACCCCCCGCCTGAACTCCGTCGTGAATGGGGATTCACTCCCCTTTGTGGGGCCGCAGCCACATTCAGTGGCTCCTCTAAAGACCCCAGTCGCTCCGAAAGGAGAGGGAGCTTATCCGTGGGAGAGGGAGCTAAGGGTGTTTAGTTTACCGTTTACCGTTTACTGAATTCCGCTAATCCCTAATCTCTAATCTTTAACCGCTAACTAAAGCCTAATGGTTAGTTCTGATCCGGGGTAATAGTGGGAGAGGATTTCTTTGTAGGAGTATCCTTGGTGTCCCATAACGGCAGCTCCTATCTGACACATACCTACACCGTGCCCCCAGCCTTTTCCGTTTAGGATGATGGTTTGGGGCACATTGTTTTGTATATCTTCCATGCTGACCGTGAAAGCGCTGCTGAGCAGATGCGAGGTGCTGAGCGTCTTACGAATCATCAATTCCTTACCTATGATGTAGGTGCGTTCTGAGCCTACAATGCGGAGCCTGCTGATATGTCCGGCGGGGCCGGCTTCCAAAGGTTCCAGACGTAGGATATCACCGAACTTCATACCAAGGTTACGTTCTATGAGCGTACGGAGCCCTTCCTGCGTAAAGCGGACTTGCCAACGGTAGAAGTTCTGGGTCTCTAAGTCGTAATCGTTCAGCACTTGCGAGAGAACTTCGCGGTCGGTGGTGTTGCAGAAGGGGTCAACAACACTGCTGAGGTAGGATTTGCGGATGTTTTGCCAACAGTACTGAAACTCGTTGGTCTGTCCACCACAGCATTTGCCAAACCTGGCATCGCAGATCTCCCCGTCAGCCATTAGCACTTGTCCGCGTGTCTCATTGACAGCTTGTTGGACATTGGGATTGCAGGCAACGGTAATGCCTTGGTAACGTTGGCAATGGTCGTCGGCACAGACATCAAAGAGGTCATGGTCCTCGCGGTCCCACCAGCGGATGAGTTCTTCTTGGGGATTGCAGGTTTCTTGGGTCTTACGGGGCTCATGGGTCTTATGAGTCAGTTGGGCTAAGAGCCAACTGCGACTGATCACAGCAGATGCCTTCAGGAACTCCAGTGAACAGGTGTTTTTCATCTCGCTGCTTATCACACTGACCAGATAATCCTCCAGGGGCAGCTCGTTGATGACCACAATCTGGCCATTGTGTAGGATCAGGTGCAACGTTCCCGTAAAGACCTGCACCTGCTGGCGTTCCCAGTGAAACTGCTTACCTATGGTAACACCATATATACAAAATACCCCCTCTCCTTGGGAGAGGGTTGGGGTGAGGCTGATTGTTTTGTAAATATTTCCTTGCCACAGGATACCTTCAGGTTGGGCGGTAGCTGTTTGCTCACCCTCAACGGTTGCTCCATTAATATAATAGGGTGTATCCAGACGGAAGCGTACCTCTCTCGCTGTAAGAATCCCAACGCTTATTGTTTTCATAAGTGAAAAGTGAATAGTGAACGGCCTCACCCCCGACCCCTCTCCCGTGGGCGAGGGGAGAAGTGAGAAGTAAAAAAAATTCAACCATAAACTGTAAACCGTAAACGGTAAACTAAACACCCTTAGCTCCCTCCCCCACGGATAAGCTCCCTCTCCTCGGAGAGGGCGGGGGGTGAGGCTGGCAGGCTTACTTCCCTCAGTATATCTGCTGCCATTTCGTAGGTGAGCTTGCGGAAATCCTCCTCCCTGGGTGTAATGAGCAGACCACACATATCCAGTGCACCGGGACTGACGAGCAACTGCTCCTCGCCCTGAGCGGAGTAGCAGGCGGGGCGATGCTTAGCACGTGGGAAGACAAGTGTGACAACTTGCTCTCCTTGTTTCCAACATACAATGTTCATACGTGGCTCGCTCTCGCCTTCGTGAAGGGGCAGGGTGTTGTAGATGCGCTCAAAGCATTTTTGGGCTTCTGCAACATCAGCTGTACGAATCACCAGAACGGGACAGGCATAGTCGGTCAGTAGGGAAATGCCTTCGGCAAAGGGCTTTAGTTTTGGTTCATAAATTTGTTCCCAGTCGCGTTCAAGAGGAGCTATGCCTCTGCTCCCGGCCTGCAGGTGCATGTGGTCGGGACAGGAAGCGCCACAGAGGGGACCATTGTAGAAAACCATATAGTCGGGCATCTGCTTCGCTATCTTGAAGAGATCTTGGAAACGTCCCTTGATGGCCTGCGGTGTATGCTCACGGGCAGGGATGGTGAAGTGCTTGGGCAGGATAGGGAAGGGGTTCACCAGCAGTTGGTATTGCTGCATGATTGGCAGGGCATGCTGCTCGGCAGGTCGGTTGCTGTCGCAAAGGAAGCAAGGACGTTTCTCTATTGCCTGTTTGCTGATATTGGCTCCCGTGCTGACCATGCGGGCGGGGTTCCATTGAGCGGCCCCCTCCCAGCTCCCCCTTTGGGGGAGTGCTTTGGTTTGTACCTTCTTTAGGGCTTCGTAGCGGGCTGCGGCGTCAGGCCAGTTTTTTTTTTCGCTCTGGAAGAAATTCTCCACTTCGGCAGGTGATGGCACTTGCTCTCTGCTCTTGTTCAGTTGCTGGCGGGCCAGAATCTCTAAGGTACGCAGATGATCCTTGTAGGTATTGTTCTTGTTGATCTTTTCCTGACTCAAGGCGGCATCGCTGTTACCTTCCCAGCGGCGACACAGATAAACCTCGTGGTACAGACGTCCTATGTGGTAGCGCCTGCTTATCATCAATCCGAGGGCATAGTCCTCGCCGTAGCTGGTGTTGGGAATCTGCAGCTTCCTGAGTACAGGTGTATAGAAGGCACGCGGGGCACCCAAGCCATTGATGCGCAGGGCGTTGTTGCGTCCGTTGTCGGGCGTCCATTCCTTGTGGTCGATGAGGCCGGGCGGCAAGGTGTTCAGTTGGAAGTCGCACATGCGGTAGGAGCCGATGACCATGGCAGCCTGCTGCTCGCGGAAGGCGTCCACCATCTGCTGGAGCGTCTGGGGAGAACTATAGAGATCGTCGCTGTCCAACTGCACAACAAAGCGTCCCACCTGTGGATGATGAACGGCGGTGTTCCAACAGCCTCCGATGCCCAAATCATCGCGCTCGGGGATGATATGTATAAGGCGGCCCCCTCCATCTCCCCCTTGGGGGAGTGATTGGACTGTCTTCTTTATTGTTCTTGTTGTGCCATCGGTGGAGTGGTTGTCAATGACGATAACATTGAAAGAAAATGATGTCTCTTGTTCGAGTGCCGAACGAATGGCATCCTCAATGGTGCGCTCGCGGTTGCGAACGGGGATTATGACGGATGCCTCTACGGCAAACTCACCTTCCGAGAAATCTATGTCCTGAAAGGCTTCCGGTGCCAGATAAGCACCAATGGCCTTCAGGTGAGCTGTGCAGGCTTGCTCCATCTCTATCTGACGGTCGCGATTGCGAGGATCTACATAGTCGAACTGCTTCTGCCCGCTTAGTCGGGTGTCCTGCTCTACCTCGGTGTATAGGAACTCATCAACGTGAACGGGTAACATGGTACGACTCACGAATAGACGGAAATCATACAAGGCTGCAAAGCGGTAGGTCGTTTCCTTGGCCTGCGCCACATAATCCTTTAGGGCTGAAGTGCGAATCAACAGCAGAGAACCCAACTGAAAATCATCGCGAACAGAACCTAACTGACAGTCAATTAAAGGACAGGGTGAGGCCCCCTCTCCGCTCCCCCTTTGGGGGAGTGCTTTGTAATGGTCGGCATACAGCATCAGGGCGTTGCTGTCCTCGGCGATGGTCAGCATACGTGTCAGGGCATAGTAGCCCAACTGTAGCGTATCGTACTTGGTGTACAATAGCAAGTAAGGCGCAGAGGCTTTCTCTGCTATCCATCGCAAGGTGTCTATATTGCCGGGACCTTCTCCACGCAGGAAGTGTATGTCCTTTACTTGTTCGTCGGCTCTTAACTGTTGCAGGGTGGCGGCAACCTGCTCGTCGCTCTGCCAAGGAATAAAACAATCTATCATCATCATAGCACAAAAGTACAATGTTTTTTTCGCTCTACAAAATAAAAGATGTACATTTGCAACATGAAAGTTTATATTTTCAATCCCGAGAACGATATGGCTCTTGCTGATGGCAATCCCGGTTATACACCGCCAGCTATTATCAGGCAGATGCGTGATGAACTTTATTGGCTTCCCAACTGGTGGGCCGAGGAAGGTGATATTGTGTGGAATGGAGAGGATAAATTGCATCTGAAGCCCGGCGATGAGATCCGTCCTTGGGGCTGGAGTCCAGCCCTGATTCATCAGTTGCGTCAGGCAGGTGTAACGGATGAGTTCCTGCCTACAGACGAGGAGATGGAACGACTCCGTTGGCTCTCGCACCGTCAAACGGCAGTCGAGGCTTTAAGGGCCTGTAAGCGAGACGGGCTGATAGGTGACGCACTGATGGGTGAGTCATGGCTTTGTAAGACAGAGGAAGAGGTCAAGAAGGTTATCGCTTCGGCCAAGGATGGTGAGTCTTTCATTCTGAAAGCTCCTTGGAGCAGCAGTGGCAGGGGCTTGATGCTTTGTGGCAGTCCCAATGCTCAGGGATGGATAAAGAACACCTTGAAAGCGCAGGGCTCTGTGGTGGTGGAGAAACTGTTGCAGAAGGTGGCGGATTTTGCCTTGGAGTTCTGGTGCGACGGACAGGGTGGGGTAGAATATCGTGGCCTTAGCCTTTTCTATACCAATGAGGGAGGTGCCTATTTAGGCAATTGGGTAGCACCTGAAGGACAAAAACTGCAGTGGCTCATGCAGTATGCCGATCCACAGATGCTGGTAGATATACGTCATTGGTGGGAGAAATATCTTAAGAAATTCCGCTATCGCGGACCTGTAGGCGTTGACATGATGCTTTGCCGAGGTGGTATCTGCCCTTGCATAGAAATCAACTGGCGAATGACAATGGGTTATGTTTCTACTCTTCTTCCTGACCAAGGCAAGTATGGGCGCATGGTGGTGGAATATATCTATGGTCACTATTCGGCAGATGTGGAAGCATTTGGTTAGATAGCATAATGGTCCATAACTCTTAAAATCTTGTATATTGTTTTCCAGTTGTAACAACCTATATTCAAGCAACATTATACTTTTTGGAAAACTTTTTGTTTGGTGTCAAGTAGTTAAGTGATTGTGATTCAATGGAATAACTTTTTGTTTTGGAAAACTTTTGTTTTTTTTGATGATTTTTTGTGTTTTGTTTTGGTCAATTCGAAAAGTTTTTCCACCTTTGTTGTCGCTAAAGAACGATTGTGTTTCTTTTATCAAGCAGAAGGTTCAAACAAAACAATACACATTATGATCGTAATAAAGAGAGATGGCTCGAAGGAAGAGTTTAACAGAGCCAAAATCAGAAATGCCATCATGGGGGCATTGCAGTCGGTAAACAAAATGGATGCAGAGAAAGCCCAAAGTGTTGCTACCGACTTGAGTGAAAGTATCTCCGTTCGTGACGGTTATACAGTGGAGGAAATTCAGAACCGTGTGGAGCTGGCTTTGATGCAGAACGGCTACTACGATGAGGCCAAGGCTTACATCCTATATCGTAAGCAGCACGAAGAAGCACGTTTCATCAAGGAACGTATCGACTACATGAACGAGTACAGTCACAGCGACACAAATGCTGCTACTGCTTCTGAGACGGATGCCAATGCCAACGTGACAATGAAGAACGTGGCCAACCTGGAGGGCGAGGTGTATAAGACTACCAATCGCGTTATCCAGCGTCAGCGTATGAAGGACAAGCTTAACCAGATGTACCCCGAGGTATCAAGGCAGTACGAGGCTGACCTTAACCACCATATTATATATACGCACGATGAGGCTTCTACTCCTGTGCTCAAGCAGTACTGTATGGCTGTCAGCCTCTATCCCCTAATGACGGAGGGTGTGGGCAATATCGATGGCGTAACACCCGGCCCGCCAAACGATCTGCAGTCTTTCTCTGGTCAGATTACGAACCTCACATTCCTTCTCTCTTCCCAATGCAAGGGCGCTGTAGCCTTTGGTGAGTATTTCGTAGTGCTGAACTATTACATCATATCGGAATTCGGTAAGAAATGGTACGACCACCTTGATGAGGTTGCTACGACAGACATCTGCCTGCAGGAACGCACGGTGCGCGATCACATCATGAAGGCTTTCAAGCAGTTCATCTGGGGTATCAACCAGCCAGCAGGTAACCGTTCTTATCAGTCTCCCTTTACGAACGTTTCATACTACGACCATACATACTTCGAGAGTCTCTTTGCCGACTTCTGTTATCCTGACGGTACGAAGCCCGAATGGAAGGCTGTTGATACACTGCAGCGTATGTTCATGAAGTGGTTCAACAAGCTTCGCCTGAAGCAACTGCTTACCTTCCCTGTAGAGACTATGGCAATGGTATACGATCCCGAGACAAAGGACATCATCGATAAGGACTACAAGGACTTTACCGCTGAGATGTATGCCGAGGGTCACTCTTTCTTCACCTATATCTCTGACAGCGCCGATTCACTCGCTTCTTGCTGCCGTCTGAAGAATGAGCTGACGGAGAATACTTTCAACCCCACTTCTGGCCTGACAGGTGTGATGACCGGTTCGTGCAATGTTATCACTCTGAACATTAACCGTATCGTACAGGATGCCAAGCGTGCCGTTTCTGCAGCAGAAAGCAACTTCGACTTCTATGCTTTCCTGCACCTTTACCTGATAACCATCTTGGAGCGCGTCTATAAGTACCACATCGCCTATAAGACTATGCTCTACGAAATGGAGGACCGTGGTATGTTCGCTGCTTCCAACGGTGGCTATATATACATTAGCAAGCTTTATTCTACTATCGGTATCAATGGTCTGAACGAGGCAGCTCGTTTCCTTGGTATGACTGTAGGTAATAACCCTGAGTACATCCAGTTCCTGCAACTTATCCTGGGTACTATTAAGGAGGAGAACAAGAAACACAGCATCCACGATAAGAAGAAGCCTTTCCTCTTCAACTCCGAG
>JAIKYE010000070.1 GCA_024683455.1 Bacteroidaceae bacterium | reverse complement strand
AGAGGGTGGAATTGATCTTACCCCACCAGAAGTCGACGGGGCAGGCGGAAGCAAGCCATTGACCTATGAGTTCTTCATCTACGCAGAGGACGAGAATGGTACACCTATGCATTACAACAATGATGGAAAGAACTACAAGGTTACCTTCACTCCTGCTGATGATCCTAACGCCATTAGCAATGTGAAGGCTGACAGCCGTAAGTCTGCTACATATAACCTCTCCGGTCAGCCCGTCACCCGTACCTACAGAGGCGTAGTTATACAGAACGCAAGAAAGGTGTTGCGAAAATAACATCTCCGCAAATATAGTACAAAAAAATCCCGTGCCAATTTCTGTGGTACGGGATTTTTTTTGTACCTTCGCCCCCGAGATTATCCTAAAAACCATTCTACAAATGAAATTTAAGACCATTTTTGTTATCTTTTTTATTACCCTTTCTGCCTCTGCACAGACGGCAAAAATGGTTAAGCCTCACGCCATACTGGCAACACAAACAAATTATGTACAAAACAAGGCTCCATTGCCAGCCAACCCATTCATAAAACTTCCTGTCAACGCTATCACACCACGTGGTTGGGTAGGCGAAATGCTGCAACGACAAAAAAACGGGCTCAGTGGTAATTTAGGGGAGATCAGCGACTGGCTGGACAAAAAAGGTAATGCCTGGCTGGAACCTGGTGGTTCGCACGGATGGGAGGAGGTCCCCTACTGGCTACGCGGCTACAGCAACTTAGCCTATATCCTAGGCGACAAAGCTATGCTGGATGAGACCAAGTTTTGGGTGGAGGCCATTCTGAAGAGTGCTCAGCCTGATGGCTATTTTGGCCCTGTAAATGAGAGTCGTGACGGACGTCGCGAACTCTGGGCCAATATGCTGGCCTTGCAGATTCTGCAAGATTATTATGACTACTGTGGTGACGAGCGTGTGCTCACTGTAATGAAAAAATATTTCCAGTGGGAGATGCAGTATCCTAAGGAAAAGTTCCTGCGCGACTACTGGGAGAATAGCCGAGGCGGCGACAACCTGCTTTCCGTTATCTGGCTGTATAATCATACAGGCGAGAACTGGCTGCTGGACCTTTGCCATAAGATTCACCAGTGTACAGCAGACTGGATGCAGGAGAGTACCCTACCCAACTGGCACAATGTGAATGTAGCTGAGTGCTTCCGCGAACCAGCCGAATATTATCTTATAACCAAGGATCCAGCAGCCCTGAAGGCTACCTATAACGACTACAGCCTCATCCGTCGTATCTACGGTCAGGTGCCGGGTGGTATGTTCGGAAGTGATGAGAATTGCCGTCATGGATATATCGATCCCCGTCAGGGAACAGAGACCTGTGGATTTGTTGAACAGATGCTCTCTGATGAAATCCTGATGGCGCAGACGGGCGACCTTTTGTGGATGGAAAACCTCGAGGATGTGGCTTTCAACAGCTATCCTGCTTCTACTACCGAGGATCTACGTGCCCTGCGTTACCTCACCTGCCCCAACATGGTGCAAAGCGATAGTCGCAACCATCATCCTGGCGTGGACAACAAGGGACCATTTTTTAGCATGAATCCCTTCAGCAGTCGTTGCTGCCAGCATAACCATGCTATGGGTTGGCCTTACTACAGCCAGAACTTAGTGTTGGCAAGTGCCGACGGTGGCGCTGCCTGCCTTATCTATGCCGACTGCAAGGCTACGCTGAAAGTGGCTAACGGTCAGACGGTTACTATCGACGAGAAGACCCATTATCCTTTCTCTGAGGATATTCAGTTTACCATAAGCGGATTGAAGAAGAACCAGCGTGTCAACTTCCCCCTATACCTGCGTATTCCCACTTGGACAAAGGGTGCCCATGTTACTGTTAATGGTCAGACTGTTGATTGTCAGGTAAGAAGTGGTTTGTTGCAGATTCAGAACGAGTGGAAGAATGGAGACGAGGTAAAGCTCTTCTTCCCCATGCACCTCAGCAAGCGTGTCTGGGCGCTCAACAAGAACAGCATCAGCATCAACTATGGTCCCATCACCATGAGCTTGCAGATTAAAGAGCGCTACGAGCAGAAGGACAGCCGCGAGACGGCCATTGGCGATTCTCATTGGCAGGAAGGGGCTGATGCCAGCAAGTGGCCCACCTTCGAGATTTATGCCGACAGTCCTTGGAACTATGCCCTCGTTGACAATCTGCACGGCATGAAGGTTGAGAAGCAGCCTTGGCCAGAGAACAACTACCCCTTCAATCACCAGAACGCACCTATCCGTATCAAGGCCCGTGGTGCCCGTGTGGAGGGTTGGGGACAGGATGCTACCGGTCTCTGCCAAATTCTGCCTGATGCCAGTGCTAAGCGTGGTAAGGTGGAAGATATAACGCTCATTCCTATGGGAGCCGCAAGGCTGAGAATATCTGCGTTTCCGCCAATAAAATAAGTGAAAAGTGAAGAGTGAAGAATAAAAGTTACCAATTCTCAACTAAATAAGATATACTTTACAATATTTAAATATAAAAACCAATGAGAAAAAAATTCTTATCTACATTCCTGTTTGTTGCGACAATGGCTTTCGCACAGACTGCAGAGTTTTTCAAGCCATACACCAGTACAGACTTGCGTCTGCCTTCCGTGCCCCTGATAGTCAATGACCCCTATTTTTCTATCTGGAGCCCCTACGATAAGCTGACAGATGGCACCACCCGTCACTGGACCAACGACGAGAAGCCCCTGTTGGGTCTTCTACGCGTTGACGGTACTACCTATCGCTTTATGGGTGCCGAGCAGGACTATGTACTCTCTTCCATAGCTCCCATGTCCGACGAGGAGCGTTGGGAAGGCAAGGTAACCCGCAAGACCCCTGCTGACGGTTGGCAGAAGGAGAGTTTCAACGATGCCGACTGGAAGACAGAGAAGGCCGCCTGGGGTAGCGAAGGTGAGAATATCAGCAGTCGCTGGGGACAGACCGGCAGCGATATCTATATCCGTCGTGAGGTTGAGCTTACCGCCCAGCAATTGCAGGAAGACCTTTATGTGAAATATTCACATGATGATGTCTTCGAGCTTTATATCAATGGTACCAAAGTGGCTGATACAGGCGAGACTTGGGTAAATGGTGTAGTCCTGCACTTGGATGGCGACCAGAAGAACCTTCTTCATGCAGGCAAGAACATTATTTCAGCTCACTGCCACAATACAACGGGTGGTGCTTATGCCGACTTCGGTCTCTTCAAGAACATCAAGCCCCGTGGTGCTAATATCCTGGTGGCAGAGCAGAAGAGCGTAGATGTTCTGGCTACCAATACCTATTATACTTTTGCGTGTGGTCCTGTTGAATTTGACGTAGTCTTCACCGCTCCCATGCTGATCGACGACTACGACCTTATCTCAATGCCTATCAACTACATCTCTTATCAGGTACGCTCTACCGATGGTAAGAAGCACGATGTTCAGGTGTACATCAGCGCCAACCCGTTGCAGGCTGTGAACAAGGATACACAGCCCACTATCACTACTATGGGTGAAGAGAAGGGCGTACGCTATGTGCGCACAGGTACCATCGAGCAGCCCATCTTGGCTAAGTCGGGCGACGGTATCTGCATCGACTGGGGTTACTTCTACATTCCCGCTATCAACGGTCGTGTTGTGATGGGTGATGCTTCTCAGGTTCAGAACAACTTTGTAGAGAAGGGAGCGGCCCCCCTCCGTCTCCCCCAAAGGGGAGTGAATGAAAGTCTCCCATCGGGGAGATTTAGAAGGGGTCCCATTACTGCCAGCAAGCCCGCCGAGATGCCTGTTTTGGCTTATACACACGACTTTGGCAGCGTAGAGACCGCCAGCAGCTTTATGATGATGGGTTACGATGAAATCGAGGACATCGAGTACTTCTACAACCGCTATAAGGGCTATTGGGCTCATGGTGGCAGCGTGACTATCTTTGATGCCTTCAAGAATATGCAGAACGGCTATGCCAGCATCATGCAGCGCTGTCGTGCCTTCGACAAGATGATTTATGACGACGGCTTTAAGTCAGGCGGTCAGGAGTATGCCGAGATTCTCTCTGGTTCTTACCGTCATGTGATGGCTGCCCACAAGCTCTTCCAGGATAAGGACGGCAACCTACTATGGTTCTCTAAGGAGAATAACTCTAACGGTTGTGTGAATACTGTTGACCTTACCTACCCTGAGGCTCCTCTGGTTCTCTGCTACAATCCCAACCTGCAGAAGGCCATGATGACCTCTATCTTCGATTATAGCAAGAGCGGCCGTTGGACCAAGCCCTTCGCAGCTCATGACTTGGGTCAGTATCCCTTGGCTAACAAGCAAGTATATGGTGGTGATATGCCACTGGAAGAGTCTGGTAACATGCTTACCTTGGCAGCAGAAATTTGCAAGTTAGACGGCAATACAGCTTACGTAGATCCCTACTGGGATATGATGACCATTTGGGTGGATTATTTGGTAGAGAACGGTTTGCATCCTGCCAACCAGCTTTGTACCGATGACTTTGCCGGTCACTGGGCTGGTAACTGCAACTTGGCACTGAAGGCTATCATGGGTATTGCCGGTTATGCCGAGATGGCTAAGATGAAGGGCCAGGATGATGTTTATCAGAAGTACAACGCCAAGGCCAAGGAGATGGCTGCCGCTTGGGAAAAGGAAACTAAGGTAGGCGACCACTACGAGTTGGCTTACGGCGCTGGCAAGGATACTTGGAGTCAGAAATACAATATGGTATGGGATAAGCTGTGGAACACTGGCATTATCCCCAACGATGCCATGCAGACGGAAATCAAGTACTACCTGACCAAGCAGAATAAGTATGGTCTGCCCCTCGACTGCCGCAAGGACTACACTAAGAGCGACTGGATCATGTGGACTGCTGCTATGGCTCCCGATGCCGACACCTTCAAGAAGTTCGTCAGCCCCGTCTATAAGTACATCAACGAGACCAAAAGCCGTGTGCCCATCTCAGACTGGAGCGAAACCAAGACTGGCAATATGGTAGGCTTCAAGGCTCGCTCGGTAATCGGCGGCTACTGGTTCCGCGTCCTTATGGACAAGGTAAATCCTGCTCCTGCAAAGACAAAGAAAGGAAGAAAATAAAGTCTCAATAGTTTGAAGCCTGAATTTATCTCGAATTCAGGCTTCAAACCCCTTAAATTCAGACACTTTAAAACAAGAAAAGAGCGAGGCATAAATGCTTCGCTCTTTTCTTAGGTCGGGATGACAAGACTCGAACTTGCGACCTCGCGCCCCCCAGACGTGTGCGCTACCAACTGCGCTACATCCCGTTCCTTAACGATTTCTCAGAATCGCGCTGCAAAGGTATGGCATTTTTTTGTTACTTGCAAATTTTTGTGTACTTTTGTACTCAAATTTGATGTAAAACGCAATATCAAGGATGGCCATAACCCTTTCCCCAACTTTAAAACTGCAGGCTGAAGTGACTCTTCCTGCCAGCAAGAGTATCAGCAACAGGGCATTACTTATCAATGCCCTTAGCCGCAACAAGGAGTTGCCTGAGAACCTCTCGGACTCTGATGATACTCACGTGGTGCTACGTGCCCTCAACACCATGCCGGACGTTATTGACATTGGGGCAGCCGGTACAGCTATGCGCTTCCTGACAGCTTATCTGAGCGTCACCTCTGGCGAGCACATCATTACGGGAACGGAGCGTATGCGCCACCGTCCTATTTCTATCCTTGTGGATGCACTTCGCCAATTGGGAGCCTGCATCACATACGAGGGCGAAGAGGGATTCCCGCCCCTTCGCATTGTTGGGAAAGATGATCTTGATGGAGGCAACCTGACGGTTCCCGGCAATGTAAGTTCACAGTACATCTCAGCCCTGCTGATGATTGCGCCAACACTGAAAAATGGATTACGCCTTACACTGACAGGACAAATTGCCAGCAGGCCATACCTGGATATGACCATTACCATGATGCGTGATTTTGGCGCCAAGGTCGAATGGAGCAGCGAGAATGTCATTGATGTACAGCCCTGTTCCTATCAGCAGAAGGCTTATCACATAGAGAGCGACTGGAGTGCAGCCAGCTATTGGTATGAGATGACGGCTCTTACGGACGATACCGATGCGCAAGTGGATTTGATAGGACTACACTGCGATAGCATTCAAGGCGACAGCAAGGTTCAGGAGATGTTCAAAGAGTTGGGAGTGGAAACAACACATCTGACAAAAGATGACGGTACAGCATTTGTCAGACTGAAGAAAACAGGCAATACCCCCAATCGCTTCTGCTATGACTTTACCCATCAGCCTGATCTAGCCCAGACCCTTGTGGTTACCTGCACTATGATGGGTATTCCTTTCCGATTTACAGGTTTGCAGAGCCTGAAGATTAAGGAAACAGACCGCATAGCAGCACTCAGAACGGAATTGCACAAGTTGGGCTATGATATCCAGGAGGAGGACGATAGCATTCTCTTCTGGGATGGAGAGCTTTGCCAAGCCATGGAAGTCCCAACCATTGACACTTACGAGGATCACCGTATGGCCATGGCCTTTGCACCTTGTTCCATGAAGTTGGGCAGCCTCAAGGTTAACCACCCCGAGGTCGTAAGCAAAAGTTACCCCGCATACTGGGAGGATTTAAAGAAAGTGGGTTTTAAGATATGCTGATAGTTCTCTACATGATAATTGCCCTCGCAGTGCTGGGGCTCATAGCCGGCATCGCCAGTTGGTGGCACTACAAGCACGCCCCCAAGGATGAGCCCTTGGTGAACCCTGCCGACATGGAGTGCTGTGGCCAACATGAGGTGTGTGAAAAGGAAAGCCTTCTGGCTGCCATCAGCAAACAGATAGAATACTATGACGACGAGGAACTGGACCGCTTTAAGGGACGTGGAGGTGAAGAATACACGGAGGAAGAGACAGAGGAATTCCGCAATATACTCTATACCATGCGATCCGAGGAAGTGGCAGGCTGGGTCAGAAGTCTTCAACTCAGGCAGATAAACCTACCCGATGAGGTAAAAGATGAGGTATTCCTGATAGTTGGAGAAAGGCGAATACAATAAATTGGCTCGCGCGCACGTTATTAAGAAGACATGGGAAAGAAAAAATACACAAGAAACAGCATAAGCATGGGGTTACTCATGCTCCTGTCGCTTTGTATCATTTCCTCTTGTGCCTTGAAGAAAAATACGCCCACCACACGCTTCTACCATGCGATGACGGCTCACTATAATACGTTGTACAACGGAGAAGTGGCATTCCTGGAAGGAGAAGAGGCGCAGATGAAGTCACACCAAGACGACTACAACCGTCTGCTCCCCATGTACATCAGTACCAACAAAACAACAGCCAACGTTGGCAAGGGTAATTACGAGACAACTATCACCAAGTGCGAGAAGGCCATCAAGCTGCACAGCATGAAGAAACGCCCCACGGTAAAGCCCAGCAAGAAAAAAGACGAGAAGTTGAAGGCGTTCTTGGCTCGCAAGGAGTTCAACCCGTACATGTATCACGCATGGCTGATGATGGCTGAAGCGCAGTTCCAAAAGGGCGAATTCATAGAAGCAGCCAGTACATACAACTACATCATCAGACTTTATTCCACACAGCCGGAAATAGCCAGCATTGCCAAAGCCAAACTGGCCAGATGCTACGTAGCTTTGGATTGGGCATACGATGCTGAGGATGTGCTGAACAAAATGAAACGCGACAGCATCTCACGTCAGGGTCAAAAGGAAATGACCAACACCATGGCTGCCTATCATATTCTGACGGGGCAGTACGAAGAAGCTATCCCCTACCTCCAAAAAGCTATCAAAGATACCAAGCGGAAGTTAAAAAAAACTCGCCTGAACTTCTTGTTGGGACAACTTTACCAACAGACAGGGCATAACGAGGAAGCGTACAAGGCATACGCTAAGGTTATGCGTGCCAATCCGCCTTACGAGATGGCTTTCAGTGCTCGCATCTCTCAGACCGAGGTAATGCCGCGCGACAAATTCAACCAGATGATTTCGCTTCTGAAACGAATGGCTAAGAGCGACAAGAACAAGGATTATCTGGACAAGGTTTACTATGCTTTGGGTAACATCTATATGGGCGTTAACGATACTACGCATTGTATCTATGCTTGGGAGAAGGGTGTCAAAGATGGAACCAAGAAAGGACCGGACAAGGCTGTGCTGCTGCTGAAACTTAGCAACCTATACTGGGAAATGGAAAAATACATTGATGCGGCTCGCACCTACAAGGAATGTGTATCCATCCTAGACAAAGAACACGAGGAGTTCAAAGAGAGTGAACGCAGAAGCAAGATTCTGACAGAACTGGAGCCTCATCTCAGTGCCGTTAAGTTACAAGATAGCTTACAGGCCTTGGCCAAACTGCCTGAAGCAGAATATCTGGCTGCCATAGACCGTGTAATCGCAGAACTGAAGAAACAAGAAAAGGAAGCAGAGAAGAAAGCTGCCATGAACGGAACAAATGCCAACGGCCAACGGCCAGCAAACAATGGCCAGCTTCCTCAAACGAACAAGCCCATTGCTGTCAACACGGGAATGAATAACCAGCAACAAGGTCCTTGGTACTTCTATAATCCCACAACCCTAAAGCGTGGCCTTGAAGAATTCCAACGCAGGTGGGGACAACGTAAGAATGAAGACCTGTGGCGCATCAGCAACAAGGCTTCATACGCTGCAGCTACCGGCAATGAAGATATGAACTTCAGCCAAGAGACAGGCGGTGACGATGACAGTCTGTATGGAGCAGCGATACCCGACTCTATCGATTCAGAAGAACAGGCTAAGAAAGACTCGCTGGCCAACGATCCTCATCACAGGGAATATTACCTGAAACAGATTCCGTTTACTGAGGAACAGATGGAAGCATCCAATGCTATCCTGAGCGACGGTCTTTACAATGCGGGTATCCTGGAGCAGGAGAAACTGGAGAACTGGCTTCTGGCAGAAAAGACTATGCAACGTGTGCTTACCGACTTCCCCGAACGCGATGACATAGACAATATTTACTACCACCTGTTCCTGCTATACGGACGACTGGGCGAGTCAGAAAAGGCAGAATACTACAAAGCTCTACTTCTGGAACAATTTGCAGACACCAAGTTGGCTGCCCTATTGGCGAATCCCAACTACGAGATGATAGCCCGTGACGGCAAACATGTGGAGGACTCTGTTTATGCCGCCTCATACAATGCTTATCAGGCATCGGATTATACAGAGGTGGAAAAGAACTATCAGTTCAGCACAGAAAATTTCCCCAACGGGCAGAACCGCGCCCGTATGATGTTTATTCGTGCCATGAGCCAGCTCTATGGCGGAGAACGCGACACATTCCTGGTTACCCTGAAAGAGGTGGTACAGAAATACCCCAAGGAGGAGGTAACGGAAATTGCCAACGCCATAGTGAAAGGCTTGGCTGACGGTCGCCTGCTAATGGATGACCGTTATGATGCCAGCAGCATCTGGGGCAGAAGAAATCGTCAGGCAGCAGGTGACAGTACAGAGGTAGCACCCGAACTGAAAGATGACCGCTATAGCAACTTTGTCTTTGTACTGGCCTATCCCACAAATAGCCTTGACGAGAACCAACTGCTCTTCGAGATGGCCCGATACAATTTCACCTCTTATATGGTAAGGAACTTTGACCTGGAGATTCAGGAGAAGCAGGGCATCACCATGATGTGCGTGAAAGGATTCCTGTCATACGACGAGGTGCATTCCTATGCTCAGACGCTCTATGCCGACAAACATATGAATACGCTCTTAGAAGGAATCAGAACGTTGTTGATATCAGAAGATAACCTAAAGATGATAGGTAACGAATTCAGCTTCGACGACTATAAGGCCTTCTACGAAGAGACATTCGCGCCAATGGAAATTCCCGAAGACCTTCAGATAGACGAGCCGACGAACCTCAAGATTATAGATCCTGACGATTACGTACCGGAAGAGAAGAAAGAAGATGAGGAAGAAGAGGAAGAAGAAGATTTCCCGTGGGGATTCTAAACACTGAAAAATATGGCTGCATACAAACTGTTGTGGGTAGATGACGAGATAGAACTGCTAAAGGCACATATCCTTTATCTGGAAAAGAAGGGATATGTGGTGGAGACGGTCACCAACGGATATGACGCATTGGACCGTTGTGCAGAGGAGACGTTCGACCTTATCCTGTTGGACGAGAACATGCCTGGCCTGAGCGGCTTGGAAACGTTAAGCCGGATAAAGGAGCAGACGCCCACTACGCCCGTGGTAATGGTTACCAAGAGCGAAGAGGAGAACATCATGGAGCAAGCCATCGGTGCCAAGATTGCCGACTACCTGATCAAGCCTGTCAACCCTACACAGATTCTGCTGACGCTGAAGAAGAATATTCAGCAAAAGGAAATTGTTACGGAGCATACGCAGTCCAATTACCAACAGGACTTCTCCCGTTTAGGTATGCTCATCAACGATGCATCCAACATAGAGGAATGGAAAGAAGTCTATAAGAAACTCACCTATTGGGAACTACAACTTAGCGAGACCGAGAGTGGAATGCAGGAGATGCTCAACATGCAGCGCCGCGAAGCCAATACAGGATTTGCCAAGTTCATCCGGAAGAACTATACCAAGTGGATGAGCCAACAGGAGGAGCGTCCTGTGATGAGTCCGGACATCTTCAAGCATAATGTATTTCCTCATCTGAACAACGGAGAAAAGGTCTTCCTCGTGGTGATAGATAACTTCCGATACGACCAGTGGCGTATGCTGTACAATGAAATTGCAGACCTCTTCAGCATTGAAGAGAATCTCTACTGCAGCATACTTCCCACAGCTACCCAATATGCCAGAAATGCCATCTTCAGCGGTTTGATGCCCGATGTCATAGAACGTATGTTCCCCGATTTATGGGTAGATGAGGACAGCGAGGAGGGCAAGAACCTGAACGAAGCTCCGTTGGTACAGACGCAGTTCGACCGCTTCAGGCGCAAAAACACCTTCAGCTATCATAAGATCAACGACTCACAGGCTGCAGAGAAACTGGTGCAACAGCTACCCAATCTGCAGAAATACGACCTGAATGTAGTGGTAATGAACTTCATAGATATGCTAAGTCATGCCCGTACGGAAAGTCGAATGGTACGTGAGTTGGCCAGCAACGAAGCGGCCTACCGTAGCATCACACAGAGTTGGTTCCGCCACTCACCCGTTGGAGACCTCTTCCGTGCACTGGCTGCCAGCGATTATACAATCGTTGTTACAACAGACCACGGCAGTATCAGATGCTATAACCCCATTAAGGTAGTAGGTGACAAAAACACCAACACCAATCTACGCTATAAGTTAGGCAAGAACCTCAGCTACAATCCCAAAGAGGTCTTTGAGATAAAGGAGCCTCATCAGGTAGGATTACCAAGGCCCAATCTCAGCACAACATACATCTTTGCGACAAGTGATGATTTCTTTGCTTACCCCAACAATTACAACTATTACGTGCAATATTATAAAGATACCTTCCAGCATGGAGGTATCAGCATGGAGGAGATGCTAATCCCGCTCATCACATTGCGTGGGAAAAAGAGATAACTATGGAAATTTTATTTAAAGAAGAAGATATCCGACAGGCTGCCAAGCAGTTTGTTGAAGGAATGGGAGAGAACACCGTCTTTGCCTTCTATGGTAAGATGGGAGCCGGCAAGACAACCTTTATTAAAGCCGTGTGCGAAGAACTGGGCGTTGACGATACAGTGACATCACCCACCTTTGCCATTGTAAACGAATATGAGGCAGCCAACGGCCGCCCCATATATCATTTTGATTTCTATCGCATAAAGAAAGTTTCTGAAGCATACGACATGGGATGCGAAGAATACTTCTACAGCGGCCATCCTTGCTTTATAGAATGGCCGGAGCTGATAGAGGAAGTACTTCCTGAGGAAACGGTGAACGTAACAATAGAAGCACTGCCCGATGGAGAAAGACGGTTAGTTTTCTAAAGACTCACCGTATTCCAACTCACCATCTACGACCCAGCGGAGATCCTCGGGATCAAAGTCACCCATCTTCTCCTGCTTGGCCTTCTTGGCAATGTGCTGTGCTACGGCATCAATGTCGATATCTACCTCGTCTTCGCTCTTTGTTTTCTCGAGCAAATCTACATAATACTCACCTATCACGTCCAGAAAGTAATAAAGGTCGTCTTCCGTAAACTTCTCCTTTACTTCCTGAGGAAGATAGTTTTTGATAAACTCTACCGTCAAGCGGTCGTCCTCGGCATCAGCCAGGAAGTCGTCTTCAAGATTTCCCATAACTTTAAAGCATGCTTTTTATTTTCTCTTCATAAACAGGACGTGCAGCAGCACCCACAACCTTGTCAATGACCTCACCATTCTTGATGAAGACAACCGTTGGGATATTACGTACACCAAAGCGTACTGCCATATCTTCGTCCTCTTCTACGTCGCATTTACCTATGATAACCTGACCCTCGTAGTCCTGAGCCAGTGCCTCAATAATAGGACCTACGCGTCTGCAGGGACCACACCATGTAGCCCAAAAGTCCAAAACAATGGGCTTGCCGGTTGCTACCAGCGCCTCGAAATTGTTGCTGTTGATAATCTGTGCCATACCTTATAATATTTATAATGTAAGTAAATAACTTTAATTGATTTTATATGTCAGACATTCTGTTGCATTCAAATAATCCATTAGCTTCTTGCTCACCTGATAGCACCTTGTCCTGGATTTCATGTGAAGGACGTTGGAACTTCCTAACCCATAGATATTCCACTTTACATCTATCGAGGGTGACGTTTGCGCATTGCCTCGTGGATTCTCTTGCATCTCTTGGATGTGTTTGCTGAGTTCTGCCACGTCGTCACTTTCAAGTCTGTTGGAATCAACCGTAATGGTAATGCTCTGGATAAGTTTATCTTTTACGTCAGCCAAGAACTCTATCTTGCCGATTTTCAGTTCCAGGATTTCCGGTCTGTACTGACGTCCCTGAACACGACCTGTTATATACACCAGATTTCCCTGCTGGGTCAGGTAGCCTTTCCATTGTGCCCAATCGTTACCGAACAACGCTATCTCTGCCGAGCCCGTATAATCCTCCACCATAACAATACCGTATGGTTGATTGGTCTTGGTTATTCCCTGACGTTTCAGTCCCGTCACAATACCACCTAACCTTACGTCTTGGTTCTCGAACGGAGCAAGGTCGTTCATCTGCTCCATGTGCAGGTTACAGATGCCATTCAGGATAACGCTGTATTCATCCAGAGGATGGGCAGAAAGATAGATTCCGACCAACTCACGTTCTTTGTTCAGGCGCTCCAAATCGTTCCACCTGTCCGTCACAGGAATAGGCGGCTGATGCTTGTCTATTGCCTCCATACCAAAGAGGGAGAACTGAGCCTCCATCTGAGCCTGCTGATATTGGTTGCCATATTTTGTAAGTGAGTCCACGAAGAGTTCACCCTTTGCATTGGGAGCAATAAACTGCTCGCGGCTTATCTGCTTAGAGAATGTATCAAAAGCTCCGCTCAAGGCCAGACATTCTATACCGCTTTTCTTGACTGAAGGAATGGAAACACGCTCCACGAAATCGTAGATGTCCTTGAACTTTCCATTCTTCTCTCGCTCCGAGATGATGGAAGCAGCAGCAGCCTCTCCCAGTCCCTTGATACCATTCAGGCCGAAGCGTATCTGTTGTTTGTCGTTCACACCAAAGTCGGCATGCGACTCATTGACATCAGGGCCTAACACCTCAATCTTCAGATTACGACATTCGTCCAACAGTTTTGTTATTTCCTTGATATCATCCTTTCTTCTGGTCAGCAGGGCAGCCATGAACTCTGCAGGATAATGTGCCTTTAGATAGGCCGTCTGATAGGCTACCCATGAGTAGCAGGCTGCATGTGATTTGTTGAAAGCATAAGAAGCGAACTTCTCCCAGTCACCCCAGATCTTATCCAATACGGCAGGGTCATAACCTCTTTCCTTTCCGCCATTGATAAAGAGAGGCTTCATCTCATCTACAATAGCCTTCTTTTTCTTACCCATAGCCTTACGGAGCGCATCAGACTGACCTCTGGTAAAACCTGCCAAGAGACGACTCAGCAACATCACCTGCTCCTGATAGACGGTAATGCCGTACGTATCCTTCAGGTATTTCTCCATGACGGGGATATCGTACGTAATCTCCTCCTGTCCGTTCTTACGTCTGATAAACGAGGGGATATAATCCATAGGACCCGGTCGGTAGAGGGCATTCATGGCTATAAGATCCTCAAAGACAGTTGGCTTGAGTTCCTTCAGGTATTTCTGCATACCAGCCGATTCAAACTGGAAGGTTCCTACTGTCAGACCTTTCTGATACAACTGATATGTCAGCTCATCATCAATGGGAATGTGGTCAAGGTCTATATCTACACCATGCGCCTCCTTGATAACACGGCAGGCCTCCTTCAACTCGGAAAGTGTTTTCAAGCCCAAGAAGTCCATCTTGATAAGACCCGTACTCTCGATAACATGTCCATCGTATTGTGTAACAGCCGTCTTACGGTCGGGGAAATCCGGGTCGTCTGCCGTTGAGATAGGCACATGATCCGAAATCGGGTCACGACAGATAATGAATCCACAGGCATGGATACCCGTTCCACGAATCTGTCCCTCCAGCTGCTGAGCATATTTTATGGTGTCCGCCTCCCTATAGTCAGGCGAAGACTGAGCGATTTGCAATTCCGGCGTACAAGAGATGGCATTTTTCAGGTTCATCTTCATCCCTTCGGGCAGACGATCAGGAATAGCCTTACAGAGTGCATTGCTTCTGTCCAACGGAAGATCTTCCACACGTGCCACATCCTTAATACTGTTCTTGGTAGCCATGGTGCCGTAGGTAATGATATGAGCACAGTTTTCGTGTCCATACTTATCCATTACCCATTGCAGCACCTTACCGCGCCCGTCATCTTCAAAGTCGGTATCAATATCGGGCAACGAGATACGGTCGGGGTTCAGGAAACGCTCAAACAGCAAATCGTACTTCAGGGGGTCCAACTTGGTGATGCCCAAGCAATAAGCTACCACACTACCCGCTGCAGAACCACGTCCCGGGCCTACCCATACATCCAAATCCTGACGAGCCGAATTGATAAAGTCCTGTACAATCAGGAAGTAGCCAGGGAAACCCATGGTCTTCATGATATGCAGCTCAAAGCGGATGCGGTCATCCACCTCCTTATCTAATGGTTCGCCATATATTCTGTGGGCACCCTCATAAGCCAGTTTACTCAGATAATCAGCCTCGAACTTAATCCTGTATATCTTGTCGTAGCCGCCCAACTTCTTTATCTTCTTCTCACCCTCTTCCTTGGGGAGCGGATTCTCACCATTTTCATCGCTGGTAAACTCGCGGAACAAGTCTTCTTCTGTATATTTCTGTCTCCACTGTTCTTCTGTTCCGAACTCCTCCGGTATGGGGAAGAATGGCATAATGGGGTCGGACTCCAGATTGTAGGTCTCCACCTTGTCCAGAATCTCAATCGTGTTGCTGAGCGCCTCGGGAATATCTGCAAAGAGTTCGTTCATCTCCTCTTTGGTCTTAAACCATTCCTGTTTGGTGTACAACAAGTGAGGGTCAGTAATCTTCTTGCCTGTAGAGAGGCAGAGCAAACGCTCATGAGCATCCGCATCCTCTTCGTTTACAAAGTGGCTGTCGTTGCTGCAAATCAGCTTTATATTCAGCTCACGGGCTATCTTTATCAGTTCGGCATTAGCAACCTGTTGCAAGGGGTAAGTTTCTCTGTTAGCCGCGATGTTTGGGTCTTTTACTTCGTGGCGCTGTAGCTCCAGGTAGTAATCGTCTCCAAAGACATCCTTGAACCATTTGGCAGATTGGCGTGCACCTTCCAAATCACCGTTCAGAACTTTGGACGGTACCTCACCGGCAATACAGGCAGAACAACAGATAATGTCCTCGTGGAAACGCACAAGATCGTCATGATCCGTTCTCGGCTTGGAATAGAAACCATCCACCCAAGCACGGGACACCAGCTTAATCAGATTCTTGTATCCGTTCAGATTCTTTGCCAGAAGAATCAAGTGATTTCCGCTACGGTCTATGCTTGGGTCGCTCATTTCTTCCTTCTTGCGCCTTGCCACATACACCTCACAGCCAAAGATTGGCTTAAAGGGCTCCAAGCCTTCCTTCTTACGTACCTTATTGACAGAATTACAACAATCAAAGAGATCTTTCACACCAAACATGTTACCATGATCAGTGAGCGCCATACCACGCATTCCGTTGGCAATAGCCTTATCGACCATCTTGGAAATAGAGGCCTGGCCATCGAGCAAAGAATACTGTGAGTGAACGTGTAAATGAATAAAATCTTCCATTGTTGCTGCTTAATACCAATAACTGCACAAATATAGCGTTTTTCCCTGAAACAAAAAGTCTCGTGGCTCCTTTTGTTGAAGAAAAGGCCAAAATTACACCAAAAGTTTTTGATAAATAACAAAATTACCCTATCTTTGTAACCAAAGTAAAAAATCCCCATGGGAAAAAGACTCAAGAAATTAAAGAAGATAAAGAAGATCAGACTACATCACGAAGGTACCCGAACCTTGGTGATTGGCGCTGTTCTTTTTTTGGCCATCTGCGCTTTCTTTCGCTACTTTATTCCCAATCAGATTCCCTTTTACCTTTTTTCCGGAATAAGCATTTGCATATATCTGGTTCTTGTCAACTTCTTCCAGTGCCCCATTCGCTGCTTCGAGGGTGATACCGAGGGAGTTGTCATTGCCCCAGCAGACGGTAAGGTCGTTGTCGTAGAGGAAGTTGAAGAAAATGAATATTTCCATGACAAGCGCATCATGGTAAGTATATTTATGAGTTTGTTTAACGTACATGCCAACTGGATTCCCGTGGACGGCACCATAAAAATGGTGAAGCACTACAACGGGAACTTCCACAAGGCCTGGCTGCCCAAAGCCAGCGAGGAAAACGAGCGCTGTACTGTGGTCATTACCACCGCTGACGGAACTGAGATTATTGCCCGTCAGATTGCCGGTGCTATGGCACGCCGTATTGTCACGTATCCTCACGAAGGTGACGCATGCTTCGTTGATGAGCATTTAGGATTCATCAAATTCGGATCCCGCGTCGATCTTTTCCTCCCTTTAGGAACAGAAATCTGCGTAAAGCTAGGCGACAAGACGGTAGGCAACGAGACCATCATTGCCCACTTGAAAGTGAAGAGTGAAGAATGAGGCCCCTCTCCCCGCCCCCCAAAAGGGGAGAGCCCAATTCAAAATATTCAAGGCTGAAAGCGAGCTTGAAAAAAAATGTTCAATGTTCAATGAAAAGACATATTCCTAACACTATAACCTGCTGCAACCTGATAAGTGGTTGTATTGCTACCGGCTGTGCATTTTATGGACAATACCATTATGCAGTACTGATGATTATTATAGGTGCCGTATTTGATTTCTTCGACGGCATGACGGCTCGTGCACTTGGCGTGTCATCTCCCATAGGAAAGGAGTTGGACTCACTGGCAGACGTTGTCACTTTCGGCGTTGCCCCCAGTGCTATAATATTCTATCTCTTCCATCAGGTTCACTACCCCGAGATTTTAGTACCCTTTAGGGAATATATCCCCTACACAGCTTTTATTATGGCAGCTTTCTCTGCACTTCGTCTGGCCAAGTTCAATCTGGACGAGCGTCAGACAATGGGATTCATCGGCCTGCCCACACCAGCTAATGCTCTCTTCTGGGGTTCATTGGTACTGGGTCAGCGCGCCTTCTTGGTTTCACTAAAGTTCAATGCTGTATTCCTTTTCCTCTTCATGCTGCTTTTCTGCATGTTGCTGGTTAGCGAGGTTCCCATGCTTGCCCTTAAGTTCAAGGATTTCAGTTGGGAGAAGAACAAGGTGAAATACATTTTCCTACTGGGTTGCCTACCCTGCTTCCTCTTAGGTGCCAGTTGCTTTGCTGCCATCATCGTATGGTATGTAGCATTGTCCATCATAGCAACACGCCTGCATCTGGCATAAAGAATACTATCATAAAAGAAATATAGGGCATCCGATTAGGGTGCCCTTTTGTTTTTGCTGAAGCCTAAGACCTAGCTTCCAATGCCTTTCTCTTCTTAGTGAAGAAAAGGGCAGCAGCACCATACAGACCCAACACTACCACCAGAAGGGTTTGAATACTGTGAACTACCAAGACAAATAAGGCCCCATCTATCTGGCTGACACCATAGAGCACCAATACGGTCTTGACCGCAAAATGCCAAGGGCCTGCTCCATTGGGTGTGGGAACCAACACGGCAAAGCATCCTACCACGAAAGCCACCAAGGCTGCCATTGCACCTAATTGGGCCGTATATTGAAAACAGTAGAATGTCAGATAAAAGTGCAGGTAATAACAAGCCCATATGCCAAGGGAATAAACCCAGAAAAGGAGAGGGTTCTGCACATGTCGGACAGAGAAAAGGCCATCCTTAAGGTCAGACAGCACAGCACGGGTACGAGAAAAGAAATTCAGACGCCATACCAACAGGATGGCAGTACACAGAATAAGGATGCTGCAAAAAATCGTTACCAGCCATCCTGCTGTTGTAAAAGTACCCAAAAAGCCCTGTAGGGAAACGCCTGTCTGCGAGAAAAACCTCATAAAAAGAGGAATCTGGCATGCAGCCGTAATGAGAGCCAGGAGCATTACCAGCGTACTGTCGATAACACGCTCCGTAACCACAGTACCTATACCACGACTAAAATTGGTTCCCTCCCATCGTCTAAGAATACCACAACGCAGCATCTCACCTACACGAGGCACAACCAAGCTGCTACCATAGGAAATGAAAACGGCATTGATGCAGGTATGCAGTCGTGGCTTCTCACCCAACGGTGCCAAAGCCTGCTTCCATCGGAGGGCACGGAACACCTGAGCCATGATGCCAAAGGGAAAACTCAACAGCATCCAAGTCCAAGACATATCACTTTCTAATGCCTGTTTGACATCATCCCACTTAATGCCTCGGTACATCCACCAAAGTATGACGCCTGCCAGAATTATCGGCAGGATTATCTTGCCTGCAGAAGAAAATGTCTTAATTCTCAATGTTCAATGTTCAATGATTTTTCGTAACTTTGATACCACGTCTCTAACTTACTTTCGCTCGGATTTCCGCAAATAAATTTGTAAAATCACTCGCTTAATCGTAACTTTGCAGCAAAATTACAAAAATATCATCACGTATGAGAACCGTTAAGCCAAAAAAGTTTCTTGGACAGCATTTTTTGACTGATTTGAGCATCGCCAAAGACATTGCCGATACGGTAGATGCCTGCCCCGATCTGCCAATTTTGGAAGTTGGCCCTGGTATGGGAGTGATGACGCAGTTTCTGATAGAGAAGCCTCGACTGGTGAAAGTGGTGGAGATTGATTTCGAATCAGTAGCATACCTTCGCCAGCATTTCCCTTCGCTAGAGGAGAATATCATAGAGGATGACTTTCTGAAAATGCATCTGGATCGCACGTTCCAAGGTGGTCAGTTTGTGCTAACGGGCAACTATCCTTATAATATTTCCAGCCAGATATTCTTCAAGATGCTGGACAACAAAGATCTTATCCCTTGCTGCACAGGTATGATACAGAAAGAAGTGGCAGAACGCATCACAGCATCGCCCGGCAGCAAGACATACGGCATCCTAAGTGTACTCATTCAGGCATGGTATAATGTAGAATATCTGTTTACTGTTCATGAGCACGTGTTCAACCCACCACCAAAGGTCAAGAGTGCCGTCATCCGCATGACGCGCAACGATACCAAGGAGTTGGGATGCGACGAACGCCTGTTCAAGCGTGTAGTAAAGACCACCTTTAACCAACGACGCAAGACTCTGCGCAACAATATCCGTCCGCTCTTGGGCGAACTGGATGCAGAACGTGCCAAAGCAGGTCTTTCTCCAATTGACCACACAAACTTCCTGCAAGACGAACTGTTCAACAAACGACCAGAGCAGTTGAGCGTAGCAGAGTTTATCAGCCTCACTAATAGAGTTTCAACATTGAACATTGAACATTGAGCATTGAACATTATTCTTTAGCCAATTGGAATCCTATTAGTTGGCTTGTGAACACTTTTTTGATGTATTTTTCAAAAATGTTCAATGTTCAATGTTCAATGTTCAATGATTTTTCTTACCTTTGCAGCCGAAAACAACAAAAAGCATTTAACAACAAATAAAATGGACGATTATCACGCGGAGAATTTGAATTTGTAGCCACCGGGAGCATCAAGAGGAACTCCTGGCAGGCAACACTGTTATGGACCCTTTTAAGCCAGAGTACTGAAAGATGCAAACATACTGGAACACTACGAATGGTCTGCGTACCATCGACAAATGGGAACCCAACTGCTGGGTTCAGGTTACATGCCCCACACAGGAAGACATTAACTTCCTGGAAAAGACATTAGGAATCCCCGATTATTACATTTCCGATATTGCCGATACCGATGAGCGCGCTCGTTATGACATTGACGAGGGCTGGGTTCTTATCATCTTGCGTATCCCCTTTGTAAAGGAAACAAAAAGTCGCACCCCTTACACTACTATCCCCTTGGGTATCATCATGAAGGGCGATGTGCTGATTACGGTGTGCAACTTCGAGACCAATATGATGATAGACTTCGTGAGCTATCAGCAGAAACGAGGACTGGGCTTCACAGACTCCGTGGATATGATTTTCCGTCTCTTCCTGTGCAGCGCCGTCTGGTACCTGAAACGTCTGAAGCAGATAAGTTTGCTTATAGACAAGGCCAAGCGCAATTTGGACCGCAATGTAAACAATACAGATATCATTGCACTGAGTCGCCTTCAGGATAGCTTGACATATTTTGTTACCTCTATCCGTGGTAACGAGAACTTGCTGTCTAAGCTGAAGTTCAAACTGCCCGTGGATGAATTGGACGCCGACATGATCGAGGACGTCAACATCGAGATGAGTCAGGCTCGCGAGACCTGTAACATCTACACCAACATTCTTGACTCCACCATGGACACCTACGCCAGCATCATTAACAATAATGTAAGCAGCGTCATGAAGGTGCTCACCAGCATCAGCATTATCCTGATGTTCCCCACGCTTATTGCCAGTTTATTCGGTATGAACCTTATAAACGGCATGGAACATGCCTGGTGGGGATTCCCCTTCGCTGTAGTCCTCTCTATAGGCGTAACAGTCCTCTTCTGGTGGTATTTCAAACGGAAAACGTGGATTTAATCTACTTTTTCCGAAAAAAAAGCACAATTTCTTAGGTTATAAGGGATATTTTGCCTTATTTTGTGTTTCGCAACCCCAAAAGTTGGGGAAGGTAACACTTAAATTAATAAATGATGGACTCTTTAGAGACTAATGTAACTACTGCCCCTGAGCAGTCTTCTGAGATTACAGAGATGAATGCAGCACCAGCAGAACCTGCAACAGTTGAGGAACCTAAAACAACAGCTGAACCCGAAACAGCCGCAGAACCTGCTACACCTGTGTACACAACAAAGGAAGAAGTTGTTAACCGCGTAAAGGAAATCGCTCAAAGCGAGAACTTGGCTGAGAAACAAGAACTCGACCTGCTGAAACAACTCTTCTACAAGTTCCACAACACGGAAATCCAAGAGGCTCGCAATGCCTTTATTGAAGGTGGAGGCGAACCCGAGAAGTTCGAACCACAGATAGATCCCCTGGAACCAGAGTTCCGAGCATCTATGCAGTTGATTCGTGACCGCAGAGCAGCTGCTCAAGAGGAATTGGAGCGTCAGAAGGCAGAGAATCTAAAGAGAAAACTGGAAATACTGGATCGCATCCAGCAACTGGCCTCTACCCCCGAGGAAGCCAACAACGCTTTTGAGGAGTTCAAGGCACTGCAAGCAGAATGGAAAGAGATTAAGTTGGTTCCCGCTGAGCGCGCTACCGAACTTTGGAAAAACTATCAGTTATACGTAGAGCAGTTCTATGATCTGCTGAAGTTAGGTCATGAATTGCGCGACTATGACTTCCGCAAGAACCTTGAGACCAAGACCCGCCTGTGCGAAGAAGCCGAGGCACTGATGGAGGCTCCCGAGGTAGTTGCCGCCTACAACCAGATGCTCATCCTGAATCAGGAATGGAAAGAGACTGGCCCTGTAGCCCGTGAGTTCCGCGAGGAGATTTGGAACCGCTTCAAGACTGCCACAACAGCAGTTTATAAACGTCATCAGGATTTCTTCGAGGCTCGCAAAGCCAAGGAGGAAGAGAATCTGGCACAGAAGACTGCTCTCTGCGAGCAACTGGAGGCCATCTCTATCGACGAGCTGAAGACTTCCTCTGAATGGGACGAAGTAAC
This sequence comes from Bacteroidaceae bacterium, assembly GCA_024683455.1. Lineage (GTDB taxonomy): Bacteria > Bacteroidota > Bacteroidia > Bacteroidales > Bacteroidaceae > Physcousia. The sequence goes on along the minus strand of JAIKYE010000070.1, from coordinate 870 downwards.
CAAGAAGATTATCGAGATGCAGGCTACCTGGAAGACCATCGGCTTTGCACCTCAGAAAATGAATACAGCCATCTTTGAACGCTTCCGCAAGGGATGTGATGCCTTCTTTGAGAAGAAAGCACAGTTCTTCCAGGCTTTGAAGGAAAGCCTCAACGAGAACCTTGCCAAGAAGAAGGAACTGGTGGAGAAGGCTGAATCGCTGAAAGACAGCACAGAATGGCGCAGCACAGGAGACATCCTTATCAACCTGCAGAAGCAGTGGAAGGAAATCGGCAATGTGCCCCACAAGTATTCCGAGGAACTCTGGAAGCGATTTGTCGGTGCTTGTGATCAGTTCTTTGAGGCTCGCCAGCAGGCTACAGCCGGCATACGCGATGAGCAGAAGGCCAACAAGGAGCAGAAGCTGGGCATCATAGAGCAGCTGAAGGAACTTGCCGAAAAGGGTGGCGATGAAATCATACAGCAGGTCAAGGAACTGCAGAAGAAGTGGAACGAGGTAGGTCATGTACCCTTCCGCGACAAGGATAAGCTATACAAGGATTATCGCGAGGTATGCGACAAGATATATGGTGCCCTAAATGCTTCACAGGCCAAGCGTCACCTCAACAACTTCCGCAACAATCTGGCTCAGAAGATTGAGAAGGAAGGTGGCAGCCTTAGCAACGAGCGTCAGCGTATGATGCGTGCCTATGAGCGTATGCGCGACGAGCTGAACACCTACGAGAACAACTTAGGTTTCCTCAGCAGCAACAGCAAGAAAGGAAACTCTCTGGTTGACAGCATGAAGAAGAAGGTGGACAAACTCCGCGACGAGCTCTCTCTCCTAGCCCAGAAGATCAAGGCTGTTGATGAGCAGATAGCCAACGAAGG
>JAIKYE010000069.1 GCA_024683455.1 Bacteroidaceae bacterium | reverse complement strand
CTCTCGTTTGGTTGTGGCTGATGCTGAACCGCTGTAAGGCGGTGATGGGTTATTTATAGTATGAGCGTTAAGAGCTTGTTCTTATAAGCTCAGACTGGAAATAAGACATCATTGGCTCTCGAAAGAGAGACTAAGCATCAGACACCATCAAACTTTCTGCGAATTTCTGCGGATTCTGCGTGAGATAAAAAAAAAGATTTCTCGCCGGAGGCGTAGGAGGAAATTAAATATAGATTACTCGTAAGATCTCTTGGCGCTTAGCGCCATAGGAGTTTTAATAATGTTCGAAAATACTTCCGCTCGGATAAAGAAATAAAAATGTGATTTTATTTCGTTTATCTCTCGCTTATTCGTATTTTTGCAGAAAAATATGGGGAGATAAATGAAAAATATAAGATTTCAATCTTATTATGGGAGACTACAAGATGTTTTAGTGGAAACAACCAAGTGTAGAATAATATAAATTTAATACAATCTTTTGTTATGCTAAAAGACAGAAATGAAATTACATTAAATGAATTAGGGAATAATGGTAAAACTGTTTATCTCTATTATGATGAAATGGTCGGATTGTATTTGGCATTTGGGTTATCAGCCTATTACATAACTCTGGTAATGGATCCGTTCCTTTCCTATTCTGTAGAGATGCAGATGCCTGTGGCTTTGTTGAAACGGAACCAGATATTGTTCCTGCGACAGAGCCTGCGTAAAGTAGAACATCGGCCAAAAGACTTCTATCAGTTTGAGTTAAGAAGTACAATCGGAGAGTTTGGTTATAGCAAGTGGGCTCAGAATGTTAGAGAAAAACATACCCATATTTGATTTTTTTTGAAGGTAGTAACATAAACAAGAAACCTATGAATGAATTTATCATTGCCATATTGGTAACGGCAACAGCCTTTTTATCATCGGCATTCATATTTCCCATTGCCCTGAGATTTGCTATACAACATGATATTGTGGATTCCCCTAATGTCCGCAAATTGCAGCGCCGTCCGATTCCTGTATTTGGTGGCGTGGCTGTATATGTTGGTGTTCTTGCGGGCATTATCGTTCTTAACCTCTTTATATCAAACATGTTTTTGTTTTGGGGCGCCGTGGCGATGTTCTTCATGTTGATAATTGGTGTATGGGATGACAGAAAGGACGTTTCTCCATTTTTACGCTTATTTCTGGAGATTTCCATTGTTTATTCTTTTATAGTCCTTACAAATGTCTATATCAATGACTTCCACGGGTTGTGGGGCATACATGAAATAAAGCCCGCATTAGGGATACCGTTGAGCATATTTGTTGGTGTAGGCATCATTAACGCTATCAATCTAATGGATGGTGTTGACGGCTATTCTTCCGGTTATGGTATAATGACATGCGGATGGTTTGCCTTAGCCTTCTTTAACGTCGGGAATTTTGTCCTTGAATGTATGATGTTGTTGGCGATAGGTGCTTTGTTGCCATTCTTTATGCATAACGTATTTGGTGCAAAGTCCAAGATGTTTATTGGTGATGGCGGTACTCTGATGCTGGGCACTTTATTGACAGTAATGGTATTCTATTCTATGTGGAATGGAGGAAAAATGTGTGCATTGGAGCGTAAGGGTATAAGTGTTATCGCCTTTTTGCTGGCTATCGGTTGTGTCCCTATTTTCGATACTTTACGGGTGATGATATCAAGGATGTTACGTGGCTCATCTCCTTTCCATCCAGATAAGACGCACCTACATCATCTGTTTGTTGATTTAGGGTTCTCTCATTTGGGTGCTGCATTGTTCATCTTGTTTGCAAACTTTATGGTGGTAGTAATGTTTTTGCTTATTTGCCAGGTGGGTACATCGCTTGAGACGCAGACGTATGCGGTTCTCTCAATGGGAGTACTTATTACAACGGTTTTCTATAAATTCATGAGATATCACCAGAATGCAGGACCAGTAGATGAAGAAGGTTATCCTCAAGGCAGTAAAATATGGCATCTTATGTGCAAGGTAGGAAAATGGACGCATCGTGAGGATAGAAAGTACTGGAGAGTCCTGAAGCAATTGATGGATGGTCCTATGATGGGGAAAAAAATGACGTAATTTTGAAATCGGAATATTCAAACCTAAAAAGATAAACAAATGAAAGCGCTTAAAAACCTGTTTTTCGCTTGCCTGACGCTGCTCACAGCAGCCTGCGGCACTACCAACACAGTACCCATCACGGGACGTAAGACACGCCTGCTCGTGGATGATGCACAGATTCTCAGTCTCAGTACACAGCAATACCAGGATTATATGAAGGGGAGTAAGTTGTCCTCCAACCAGACCAACACAGCCATGGTGAAGAGGGTAGGACAGCGACTGGCTACTGCCGTGGAGACTTACCTCAAGGAGAACGGCTACTCCAGTGAGCTGCAGAACTTCCAGTGGGAGTTCAATCTGGTGGCGGACAATCAGGCCAATGCCTTCTGTATGCCCGGCGGTAAGATAGTGGTATATGAGGGTATGCTTTCCCTTACACAGGATGAAGCGAGCCTGGCCATCGTGCTCGGACATGAGATAGCACATGCCGTGGCCAAACATTCTGCCGAGCAGCTCTCCAAGCAGATGCGTCAGCAGTATGCCGCACAGATAGGCGGCAGCGTGCTCTCCCAACTGGCACAGCAGAAGGGCATGAGCAGTACTGCCTCGCTGATAGATATGGTAGGACAGATAGGATTCAACTTTGCCAACCTGAAGTATTCGCGTGACAATGAGACGGAGGCAGACCACCTGGGACTTATCTTCGCTGCCATGGCAGGCTACGACCCTCAGTTGGCCATCCCCTTCTGGCAGCGCATGGCACAGCAGGGTGGCAACTCGAAGAGCGAGATCTTCAGCGACCATCCTTCTGACGAGAAGCGCATAGCTGCCCTGCAGAAACTTATGCCTGAGGCACTTAAGTACTATACGCCTCCTATACAGGCTCCTGCGCAGAAGACAACTTCCACAAAGAAGACTACCACCACCAAGAAGACTACCACCACCAAGAAGACTTCCACAAAGAAGTCCACTGCGACGACGAAGAAGTAACCCAGCCCTTCTGCGATACGAAATGAACCATGATGCTCAGGGGTAAAGAAGCATCATTAACATTCTTTTTATGATAAAAATTGCACACTTTTGCCAAAAATGTGTATCTTTGCAACGCCTTTCCATAAAAAGGCGTTGCTTATTTAGGTAAAATATATACATTATTTATATAATATGGCATTAAAAATTGTTGTGCTGGCCAAGCAAGTGCCAGACACCCGTAATGTGGGTAAGGACGCCATGACTGCCGAAGGCACTGTAAACCGTGCCGCCCTGCCCGCCATCTTCAATCCGGAAGATTTGAACGCCCTGGAGCAGGCCCTTCGCCTGAAGGAGCAGAACCCAGGCTCAACAGTAGGAATCCTCACGATGGGTCCTCCACGTGCAGGAGAGATTATCCGTCAGGGACTTTATCGCGGCGCTGATACAGGTTGGCTCTTGACTGACCGTCTCTTCGCCGGTGCTGATACCCTGGCCACTTCTTATGCACTGGCAACTGCCATCAAGAAGATTGGCGACGTAGATATCGTGATCGGTGGTCGTCAGGCTATTGACGGCGATACGGCTCAGGTAGGTCCTCAGGTGGCTCAGAAACTGGGTCTCAACCAGGTAACTTACGTAGAGGAAGTGAAAGGTGTGGAGGAAGTGAATGGCGTAAAGAAGGTTACTGTGAAGCGCGTAATAGACGGTGGTGTGGAGACTGTAGAAGCTCCTCTGCCAGTTGTGCTCACTGTAAACGGAAGCGCTGCTCCCTGTCGTCCCCAGAATGCTAAGTTGGTGATGAAGTACAAGCGCGCAACTTGTCCCATGGAACGTAGCCTCACCCCTAACAGCCTCACCCCTAACCCCTCTCCCGTGGGCGAGGGGAACTCATACGACTATCTGTATGAGGAAAGACCTTATCTGACACTGAACCAGTGGAGTGTAGCTGATGTTGACGGTGACGTTGCACAGTGTGGTCTGAGTGGCTCTCCCACCAAGGTGAAGGCTATCAAGAACATCGTGTTCCAAGCTAAGGAGTCGAAAACTTTGACGGCTTCCGATGCTGATATAGAGGGAATGATCAAAGAATTGTTGGACGAGAAGATTATTGGCTAAGAAAGAGGTATGAACAACGTATTTGTATATTGCGAAATTGAAGGTACTCAGGTACAGGAAGTATCTCAGGAGCTGCTGACCAAGGGTCGCAAGCTCGCCAATGAACTGAAGGTTGAGCTTCACGCCATTGTTGCCGGAACAGGCATCAAGGGTAAGGTGGAGGACCAGATCCTGCCTTATGGCGTTGACAAGCTGTTTGTCTTCGACGCCAAGGACCTGTTCCCCTACACCTCAGCTCCCCACACAGATATCCTGGTGAACCTCTTCAAGGAGGAGAAGCCTCAGATCTGTCTGATGGGTGCCACTGTGATCGGTCGTGACCTGGGTCCACGTGTATCATCATCACTGACCTCCGGTCTGACTGCCGACTGTACAGAGCTGGAGATCGGTCCTTTCGAGGATAAGAAGAACAATAAGGTATATGAGAATCTGCTCTATCAGATTCGTCCTGCCTTCGGCGGTAACATCGTAGCAACCATCGTAAACCCCGACCATCGTCCTCAGATGGCTACTGTACGCTCTGGCGTAATGCAGAAAGCCCTGTACGATGGCGAGTGCCGCAAGGAGGTGGTTTACCCCGAGGTAAGCAAGTATGTAAGCCCCGAGGCCTTCGTTGTGAAGGTGCTCGACCACCACGTAGAGGCTGCCAAGCACAACCTGAAGGGTGCACCCATCGTAGTAGCCGGAGGCTATGGTATGGGCAGCAAGGAGAACTTCGACATGCTGTTCCAGCTCGCAAAGGTGCTGCATGGTGAAGTCGGCGGTTCTCGTGCTGCCGTTGATGCAGGCTGGCTCGATCACGACCGTCAGATAGGTCAGACAGGTGTTACCGTTCATCCCAAGGTATATATTGCCTGCGGTATCTCCGGTCAGATTCAGCACATAGCCGGTATGCAGGACTCTGGTATCATCATCTCTATCAACAGCGATCCCGATGCACCCATCAACCGCATCGCCGACTACGTGATCGTTGGTACAGTAGAGGAGGTAGTTCCCAAGTTGATTAAGTATTATAAGAAGAATAGTAAGTAATAGCCTCACCCCCAACCCCTCTCCGAAAAGAGAGGGGAGAATATATATTGTGCGAGGAATGGCAAATGAGTGGGTTAAGACAAGTGCTCCTGACAGATATGAACTGCTGAAAGAGTTTGCGAAAGCAAATCGCAGGGAGATGACCGAAAGCGAGCGAGTGTTGTGGGAGGCCCTACGGAAGCTCAACTGCGGTTATCATTTCAGAAGGCAACATTCTATAGGAGACTACATAACAGACTTTATTTGTCTGAAAAGGAAGCTGGTTATTGAAGTTGATGGTGGATATCACAACGAACCGATGCAACAACAGGACGACCAGATGCGCACAGATTTTTTAGAGAGTATAGGTTATACTGTTATTCGCTTTAAGAACGAAGAAATATACAACAACCTCAACGAGGTAGTAATGAGAGTTAAAGAAAAATTGTTTAACGAATAAAAAAGGCCCCCGACCCCTATTCAGGGTAAAGAAAAAGGTGTACACTCCCCTCTCTTTTCGGAGAGGGGTCGGGGGAGAGGCCGATATTATGAATTATTTTACTGATCATCCTGAGATCGGGTTCTATCTGAACCACCCCCTGATGGCTCGTATCGTTGAGCTAAAAGAAAAGGGTTTCGCTGATGCGAAAGAATTTGACTATGCCCCCGTCGATTTGGGCGATGCCATTGAGAACTACAAGCAGATTCTCGACATCACTGGCGACGTGGCAGCCAACATCATCGAGCCTAACTCTGAGTCCGTTGACCTCGAAGGTCCACACCTCGAGAACGGACGTATGATTTATGCCTCCAAAACCTATGAGAATATTGAGGCTACGCGCAAGGCTGGCCTGTGGGGTGTGAGCATGCCCCGTCGTTATGGCGGTCTGAACCTCCCCAATGCCATCTTCTCCATGCTGAGTGAGATGATTTCGGCTGCCGATGCCGGCTTCCAGAACATCTGGAGCTTGCAGAGCTGTATCGATACCCTTTATGAGTTCGGCTCTGAGGAACAGCGTCAGAAATATATCCCCCGCGTTTGTGCTGGTGAAGGCATGTCTATGGACTTGACCGAGCCCGACGCCGGTTCCGACCTGCAGCGCGTGATGCTGAAAGCTACCTTCGACGAGAAGGAGAACTGCTGGCGCCTGAACGGCGTGAAGCGCTTCATCACCAACGGCGACAGCGACATCCACCTCGT
>JAIKYE010000071.1 GCA_024683455.1 Bacteroidaceae bacterium | reverse complement strand
TTACTTCTTTTTACCCTTGGGGGCTTTTGTTAAATCCAATACGCGGACGTTTCTGAACTTCAGACCGGCACCATGACCGAGGAAACCAATGTGACCTGTCTTGTTGAACATACCGGGATGGTTCTTGTGGTCAACGGTGTAAGGGTTGTTGTCGCTTCCGTCGGGAGCTACATTGTGACCTTGGCAGGCTTCCTTGATGTCGCCATCCACAATCACCTCGCCGTTAACGGTAACGGTAATGTGGTTGCCCTGAACACGGATTTCCTCCTCGCTCCACTCGCCCAGAGGCTTATGCTTGATGCGCTTGGCGGGGATAACGCCATATACTGAGCCATGAACCTGATACTCGCGCAGGCCTGCATAGATGGGATCGTCATGATCAAGAATCTGACACTCGCACATACCATAGTAAGCTGCATCTACACCCATAGGAGTACGGATACCTACACCATTGTTAACACCTGGGCGCAGGAAGCAGAACTCGAAGCGGAAGATGAAGTCGCGATATTCTTTCTTGGTGTACAGGTTGCTCTCGTTGCCGTAGTTGGCTGTTACATTGATACAACCGTTGATGGGTACATAACCTACCTTGTTGCCAACGAAGTTATCCAGATTGGTACCGTCGAACAAGAGCTCGAAGCCCTGCTTCTTCTCCTCGTCGGAAAGTACATAAATGGGTGAGGGTTGCAACTCAGAGAGAATCTTCTTCAGCTCATCTACAGCATAGCCGTCGTCGGCTGTGCCATGAGCCTTGTAGAGCGCCATAGCCTTGGTGAGGTTATCCTTAACCACATCGTACTCAATATCCTCGTTTGTCTTGTTGATGATATCCTTCTCTGCTACTGCGGCGTTGTAACCCAAAGTATTGTCGTCGAGGTACTTGCCTGCCAACAGGAAGGCATTGCGTGTAGGTGTGTCAGCCAAGAAGTCCAGAATGACCTTCTTCTGGTCGTCAGACTTGGCAAGCTGCATGGCTTTGTTCAGACCCTCATAACGAGAATCTGCATTCTTCTGATAGTTGCCCATCAGGTTGATGTAACCGTTCAGTGCGTTATTGTCGCCAGCCTTAGCTGCATTCAATAGGGGAGCCGCAGCCTTCAGGTTGGTGCTGCGCAACAGTGCATTGATGGCAGCTTGTGAACCAATCTTCTGAAGCTCCTCAACTGACTCGTTGGTATTGGTAGAAGCCAGAATGGGGTAGAAATACTCCTTGTTGGTAGCTTTCTTCATTTCTGCGCTTACTGTCTGATATTGCTGCTTGGCATCCATACTCTTAATGCTGGCAGAGAGGGCTTTCTGGTAGTCGGCCTTGTCTGAGCCAGAGGCTGCATCCAACAGTTGGGCTACCTTACTGATATCATCCTTGCCAACAACGCCTGCCAGTGCACTACGAGCTGCGGAATTGGTCTTTGCCAAATCGAATACAATGGGAGCTGCGCTGGTAATACGACGGGCAGAAGCCAGGCTGAGCAAGCTGTTCTGCTGCTGACCTGTAGCAGTCTTCAATGCTTCTGTTACCTTGCCAGAGATGTCACCCTTAAAGCTGAGCAAGGCATTGAATGCCTCCTGGGAATTATCGCCTCCCAACTGAGCAACCAGAGTGGTAAGAGCGTCATCGCCACCTATCTTACCCAATGCCTCGATAGCTGCAGCTGCAGGCTTGCCGCCTTGAGCAATTGCTTTGTTGAGGAAAGCCTTCTGGCTGGCAATTTTATTGTCGCCCAACCAGTTGATAATGTCGGCTTTGCCTTCTTCGTTTTGCTTCTTGTACATGCCTACAACCTGTTTAGCCAAATCGTCGGTAGCCAGATTGTTGGCGGTGGCAAACTTGAGGGCCTGCATACGCAGAGCGTGGTCTTTACTCTTGAGGGTCTTAACGATAGCAGGACCGGCATTGGCACCCAGTTTCTTCAGATTGTCGTATGCCTGAGCGTAAGGTGTAGCACCAGCATGCTCGCAGAATTCAATGGGTTTCTCGTCGCCAGCCAACAGACGAATCTGCGACTGGATGAACTGACGTACATACTGGTCTGGAGCCTTGGGAGCAGCAGCCTGAAGTCCGTCAAGAACAGCTTTCTTATACTTGACATTAGCGGCAGCAGATGCAAAGTTGGTTACACCGTTGATGGCATATTCCAACAGATTGTTCTTTGCCTTCTCTGTGGGTTGCATCATACCAACCAGGACTTCAATTGACTTTGGAGCAGCTTTGGCAATGTCCTCCATCTCGCGGTTGAAGTCGGTCTGGTTCTGCAAAGGCATCAGTGCCAATGCATCTTGCACAATAGTTTCTGTGGTTCTCTGTCTTGCATCCTGTGCAAAGGCGGGAGTTGTGGTGACCGTCAGCATCAGTACGGCCAGCATCAATATATTAAATATCTTTTTCATTATTTTTATCTTAATTGAAAGTTGAAAGTTGAAAATTGAAAGTTTATTCTTCACTCTTCATTCTTCATTCTTCACTTTTTAAATCATTTTTCCCCATTCGCCGCGCATTGGCTGGTTGATAAGCAGATTAGCGGCCTCATCGCCTATGAAGAGCTGTGTCTTGGGGTCGAAATGCAGTGTGCGGTTCAGACGCAAAGCGCAAACACCCATGTTTACGATGGTAGCGCTATGGTGACCGTTGCTCTCGTTGAGGGCAAACTGACGACGATTACGAACGCACTCCAAGAAGTCTGTATTGCGTGGCTCGGGATCGGGCATCTCGTTGATGAGTTCCTGCACATTGGGGATGGTGCACTCGAAGCCCTTGTAAACCTTACCCTTAGGACCCTCGATGTAAGGCACTTTTCCTTCGCTCTCGAATCCTTCGCCCTCGAGAATAATCTGGCATCCATCCTCGTATGTATATGTAATGCTACGCCAGATACCTACTGCATCGGGATGCTGTTGGGGTGCATCAATCTCGACCTTAACAGGGAAGGTGTCGTCCTTGCCTAAGATATACTGAACGGGGTCGATATAATGTTGTCCCATATCGGCCAAACCACCACCGTCATAATCGAAGTAACCGCGGAAGGTCTGGTGTGTACGATGAATATTATAGGGCTTGTAAGGAGCCGGGCCTAACCAAAGGTCGTAATCCAGTTCCTTGGGAATGGGCTGAACCTCCAGATTCTCCTTTCCTACCCAGTAGAACTTCCAGGTGAAGCCGGTAGCGCCAGAGATGCGTACCTTCAGAGGCCAGCCCAGCAGACCGCTGTCCACCAGTTTCTTCAAGGGCTTAACATCTGTACCCAGACCATAGAAGGTATCCTTGAATCGGAACCAGGTATTCAGACGGAATACGCGGGCATTACGCTTAACAGCCTCTTCTACACGCTTACCTTCGCCGATAGTACGTGTCATAGGCTTCTCACAGAAGATATCCTTGCCGGCATTGGCAGCCTCTACTGACATCAGTCCATGCCAATGAGGCGGTGTGGCAATGTGAACAATATCCACATTGGGATCGTGAATGAGGTCACGGAAGTCGTGATACGCCTTCACGGTCTCGTTAAAGTTCTTCTTGGCTGCAGCTACTGCAGAGTCCAGATGTTTCTGGTCTACGTCGCATAATGCAACCAACCTGCAGGACTGGTCACTTGCGAAATGGTGACCTGAACGTCCAATACCGCCTACACCGATAATACCACGTGTAAGTTGGTCGCTTGGAGCTACAAAGTTGTTGGCTCCGCCCATCTTACCCAATACTTCGCGGGGCAAGATACTGAACAATGCTGAAGCGGCAGCTGTTCTTTTGAGAAAAGATCTTCTGTTTAGTGCCATAATAGTGTTGTTTTCAAAGGTTTTTACGTTAAACTCCGACAAAAATAGGAATTTCTTTGGAAACAACCAAAAGAAACATCAATTATTCTGTTTCTCCCTTGGGCTTTACTGCCTCTTCACTTGGCTTTATCGCTTCCTCTTTGGCTTTGATATCGTCAAAAAGGCGATAGGTGGTACGCAGTACCCTAAATTCAGTCCTTCGGTTAAGGGCATTGCAGATTTCCTGTTTCTCAATGTCCTCGATACGTAGGATAAACTCCTCTGTCAGTGTATCGCCCTCATGCAGGAAATCGTTCTGCTCAGCTATTTTGCGTGTTACCACTTTGGGACGTTTTTCTCCGTAGCCAACCGGTGTGAGACGTTCGGCTTCTATACCGTGAGCAATCAAGTAATTGACAACGCTCTCGGCTCTACGCTGACTGAGCTTCTCGTTGTACTCATCCTTGCCGCGATAATCGCAATGTGAAGAAAGTTCAATGGTAACATTTGGATTCTCATTGAGCAAATCAACCAAACTGTCCAATGCCTGTGTACTGCTTTCTGTAAGGGCAGCACTGTCGAACTCATAGAATACGTTGCGGATAAGTACAGGATTATTGATGCTGGCCAACGGGAACTGCAGGACAAACTCCTGACTGACACTGCTGGTATCAACATGCAACTCCTCCTTATGATTCAGGTAGCCTTGGCAAGTACCTAAGAAAACGTAATCGACATTGGGTGTTACTTCCTGTATAAAAGAACCATCGCCGCGTACGCTCAGTTTCTGATATGTACCGTCGTTACCAACCATATAAACAAGTCCTTCAGGCAGTTCGTAGCCATCCTTCTCGTACACCCAACCCTTTACAGTATGAACTACATCCGGGCACTCAAAAGACATAATATGATCCCATCCGCGTGCATCGCCGCGATTGGTACAGAAGAAACCTCTGTTGTGAAGCCCTTCAAAGGTCATTCCAAAATCGTCTCCGCTACTGTTCATCGGAACTTTCAGATTCTCTATCTGCCAGTTGCCTGTCACGGTGTCACGCTTAGCTTTGAAAATGTCCAAACCACCCATGCCAACGTGTCCGTCGCTAGAGAAATAAAGTTCACCATTGGGTCGGAAAGAGGGGAACATCTCGTCGCCCTCGGTATTAATGGGGGCGCCCAGATTTTCTACTCCTCCTAAGCCACCACCTTCTGTCAGTGCTATGCGCCAGATATCTTTGCCGCCAAGACCGCCCGGCATGTCGCTGGTAAAGTAAAGCCATTTGCCATCGGGGGAGACGGTAGGATGGGCATAGCTCGAGAGGGTATCTTTGGTGATTTGCAGTAACTGTGGTTTGCTCCATGAAGCATCACTTCGCTGGCTGGTATAGATTTCTGCATAACGGGGGTAGTCCGGGTCGTGTGTGCAGCGGGTAAGATACATAGTCTTACCGTCGGGCGAGAAACAGCAAACACCTTCGTCATAGTCGCTATTCAATTCGCCCGCTACCATCTCAGGAGCTCCCCACTTACCCTTGTCATCTTTCTTGCTAAAGAAGATATCGGCACTTTTGGTGCCTGTAATGCCGCTAATCTCGTTTCCGGTAGCCTGTGGGCGAGTGGTAGAGAAGAATAGCTGGTCGGCATCATCGCCTAACAGCATGGGGGAGAAATCTGCTCGGCGACCATTAAGAATAGGTTCTTTCTTGATGCTGTATAGGGTAGGCTTGTTTTTCCAGATGGGCGCCTGCATACAACCTTGAAGACCATTAATGGCAAGTTGTGCCTTGGGCATCATCTCAAGATATGTGTTGTAGCTTTTGATGGCAGCTTTATAGTCACCCTGTCTCTGTTGCAACCGTCCCAGATACAACCACGCCAAGGTGTCTGGATAGTTATACCGAATGGCATTCTGGTATGCACCAATGGCTTTAGCACTGTGATTGATTTTTCTGTAGCATTCTGCCATTTTCCATGCACGGATGCCACGTTTCTCCTTTTCTGACGGCTTGGTGCGAGAATAGGCTTTCTTGTACTCTGAAGCGGCATCAAAGTATTCTCCAATAGCATAATATTGGTCGCCTTTCTTGAGGTGATTGTCGGCTCCGCATGACGATAGTAGCTCGACTCCTGCGAAAATAAGAAGGAGGTAGAGAAAGGTAGAGGGAGATAAAAGACGAGTGTGTCGTCCTCTATCTTCCGACGTTGATAGGCGGTTATCTTCCTTTGTCTTTCTATAGCTACCTAGCATGCGAATTCTGTGATATTCTATATAATAACGTAAAATAGTTACTTTTTATTGCCTTTTTTGGTTTTTACCGGTTCTACGCTTACACTTATCTGGCGCGGGTTGTTGTCGTTCATAACGGCTGTAACGATGCCTGTAACCATCTGCTTGAGTTCTTCCAGGAATGTCTGAGCTTGATATTCCTTGCGTTCTATCATCCTCAGTTTCTTTTCCCATAGACCCGTCAGTTCTGCGCTTTTCAGCAGTTCCTCGTGGATGATTTCTATCAGTTCCACACCTGTCGGCGTTGCCCAAAGGCTTTTCCTTTCCTTGCGGATGTAATGCCGACGGAACAATGTCTCGATGATGGCAGCACGTGTACTGGGTCGGCCTATACCATTCTCCTTCAGTGCGTCACGCAACTCCTCATCCTCCACCATCTTACCTGCTGTTTCCATTGCACGAAGCAGGGTGGCTTCTGTGTAGGGCTTGGGAGGTGTAGTCCATTTGTCGGTCAGAGAAGGAATATGCGGACCGCTCTCGCCTTTCTGGAAAACGGGTAAGGAGGTTTTCTCGCCTTCATTCTCAACATCTTCCTTCTCCTCTGTTTCCATCTTCTTGAAGACAACTTTCCAACCTTCATCCGTGATAACTTTTCCATTCACGCGGAATAGTACAGCGTCTGTTTCACCTTTCTTAACCTCACCAATAACGGTGGTGGTCTCAAACTGGCAGTCGGGATAGAAGGCGGCAATGAAGGCACGGGCAATCAGATCGAACACCTTCCACTCCATTTCTGTAAGATTCTGAGGCGATACACCCGTAGGGATGATGGCGTGGTGGTCGGTCACCTTGCTATTGTCAAATATCTTCTTGCTCTTCTTCAGCGGTTTGCCGCCCAACGTCTTTACTATCTCAGCGTAAGGCTGCGTGCCTGTATTCTTGGTCAAGAAGAGACCGTTCATAATCTGAGGACACTTGGGGTACACATCATCGGGCAGGAAGGTGGTGTCAACACGCGGATAGGTGGCGACCTTTTTCTCGTAAAGACTCTGAATAAGGTTGAGCGTCTGGTCGGCACTGAAGCCGAACTTCTTGTTGCAGTCAACCTGCAAGCTGGTTAAGTCGTACAAGCGAGGCGGTGTCTCAAAGCCTTTCTTTTTGGTGACAGAAAGCACAGAGAAGGGATTGTTCTTGATGGCCTCCAGCGTATCCTTACCCTCCTGCTCGGTGGTGTATTCCATCAGTCGGTATATGGGGCCCTTGCTTTTCAGTGTCTTACCTTGCTTGGCAGCTTCTGCTATCTCAGCTGCTTCTTCGGCTTCTGCCTCCTCATCGCGTTGTATGGCACTGAATTTGACATCCCTGTACAAGGTGGAAAGAACCCACGACTGTCGCGGTACAAAATTTTCTATTTCTTTCTGTCGGTTTACAATCAGTGCCAGAGTTGGTGTCTGAACGCGCCCCACACTTAGTACCTGATGTTTGCCATAGGCATATTTCTGTGTGTACAGTCGTGTGGCGTTCATACCCAGCAACCAGTCACCGATGGCACGCATCAGTCCGGCCTCATACAGGCTCTGGTATTCCTGCTGGTCCTTCAGTGTCTGAAAACCCTCGCGAATGGCCTCTTCCGTAAGGCTGCTGATCCACAGACGTTTTACAGGACACTTTGCCAAAGCCTTCTGCATCACCCAGCGCTGTATCAACTCACCCTCCTGGCCGGCATCACCGCAGTTGATAATCTCATCGGCTTTGCTCATCAGCGAGGCAATGATGTTAAACTGCTTCTCAACGCCCTTGTCAGCTTTCAACTTAATGCCAAAGCGGGGCGGAATCATGGGTAACTGACTCAGACTCCAGCTTTTCCAAAGGGGTGTATATTCGTGAGGCTCCTTCAGCTCACATAGGTGGCCGAAGGTCCATGTGACCTGGTATCCGTTGCCTTCCAGATATCCGTCATGCTGCGTATTTGCCCCTAAGACATGGGCAATATCACGGGCTACGGAAGGTTTCTCTGCAATACAAACAATCATTCGTCTATTCTTTTTTCACAGACAAAGGTACAAATATTTTTTGATTATGCGGAAGTATCCTCGTTAAAAAGTGAATTATATAGTGCTTCATAACGTCGGGCCACTTTTATGTAGTGATGATGTCTCTGCACAAATTCATAACTTTGTTTTTTTAACTCCGTGATGAGTTGTGGATGCTGTATAAGGTTCTCCAGTTCCTTGTACACCGACTCGTAATTCGGTTCTACATTGACAATGGGGCGTAGCTCTTTCTCACCCAAAATCTGATAACATTCAGGTTCACCTCCTCCTACACAGACAAGGCCCTTGGACATGGTAAGAAGACCGTTCATGGCAGGCGTGTAGCTATATAGCTGGTCAATCACCACATCATGTCCTTCCATTTTCCTGATATATTCACTATAGGGTAAATCCTCGACAATGGTATATTCAGCTTTATCTGGATATTTGGCTACAATATCTTCTAATGCCTTGCGCATAATGTCGGTTCCCTTGTATTCCGACCGATTGTGCTGTATGCCCAAAAAGAAGCGGATTTTTTCTCCTACACCGAAGTCCTGAGTAGCTTTTTCTTCTGGAACTATTGGTAACGGCATGTATGTGGATTTGCTTTTCCAACACTGCTGGTAGCACCACCAATATTCGTACAAGACGGGAGTGATGGCGTCGCAGGTTCGTGCTATGTATTGGCTAAAATCTTTGTTTACCGGTAGCATCCATTCCTCATATTGCTTCTTTGCATAGGGAAATGTATCTCTACGGTCAACGGAGCCGAGATTGAAGTCGCTGTAGCGGAACAACTGAAGGTCACAACAGCCGTGTACCCAGTAATAATCGTCGCCCAGGACAGTCATGACAACTCGTTTGTTGTGCTTTCTCAGATAATCGTATATCCATCTGAGCCTCTCTTTTCTTAGTGCCATGAAGTTGGGGCCTACCAGTTGAACTATGTCATATCCCCTAAGCTTGGGTAGTAACAGTAAGACCTGTATCAGGTACTTAATGCTTCCCCACAAACCTTGTTTGCGGTCCAATGTTATGTCTTGAGGGAAATTGCGCCAACGCATCTTCTCGCTTATAACCAATGTCTCGTGTCCAAGTTGCCTTAGACCAAGAGATAAGTTGTAGTGTGCCATGGAGGCATCTCCCAGAAACAATATCTTCATATAATTACATTATTCTTCCTTAGTTATTATATATAACGAAAATAATGGTTAGTAAATTGTGAATCCTATTGATGAAATTTGGTAGTGTGTGAAATAATAGATACCTTTGCCTTAAATTGTACAAAAAAAGAAGGCATGAAACTGCGGTCATTATTAAACACAAACTGGCAGGCAACCTTCCGCCTTAATTACCATGCAGGAGGATGGAAAGCTGTACGGCGTATGTCTATCAGGGTATATGGTCCTATGAAGTTGACGCTGAAAGGAGAAATCATTCTGCCGTCTGAATTGCGGAAGAATATGATTGTCATAGGCTCTGATCATGAGGATTATACCGCATCTTCCGGGAAAGCGGAACTGAATATTCGGGGAACATGGAAGTTGGGTGGTTCTCTGCGCATCGGTCCTGATTCATGTATAGTTGTTGATGAGGGCGGATTGTTAGAAACGGGGAATGGCACTTATCTAGGACGTGATACGCAGATTCACTGCTACCATCATGTGTGTATTGGTGATGGTGTTTTTGCCGGGGAGATGTACGTATGTGACAGCTCTGTGCATCAGATTTATTCTGAGGGTAATCCAAAGCCTATGTATGAAAAGGTGACAATCGGCGATGGCGTGTATTTGGGCTTTAGAACCATATTGTTGAAGGGAACCGTCATACCAGCCGGATCTGTGGTGGGTAGCGGAGCCGTCTGTGTTTCTGATTACAGAAAGGATGGTGCTGAGAAACTTATGATTTGCGGTAATCCCGCGACTGTGAAAGCACAAGACATAACAGCCAAGTTTTAACTGCCATGAAAAAGCGAATCTCTTTCATTATAACTTATCATAATGAGCCTCTGCCATTGCTGGACGAGTGTATTCAGAGCGTCCTCAATTTGCCCTTGGCTCCTGAGGAAAGAGAGATTTTGCTTATTGATGACGGCAGTGCCGTTCCTGCCCCTTCGTTTGATAGTGGTGTAACTGTCTTCCGTCAGGAAAATCAGGGACTGTCTTCCGCGCGTAATAAAGGTGTGGAACTGGCACAGGGCGATTATATCCAGTTCTTGGATGCTGATGATTTTCTGCTGACAGATGCCTACTGGCAGGTCCTTAGCCTTCAATCACAGTATCAGCCAGATATGTTGATGTTTGGTTTTACCCGTGCTATTCCTCGCAAGGAAAACAAAATAAAAGGCGTCAGACATTATAGCAACGGTGTAGAGTTCTTGTTAACTCGCAATATGCGTGCTTCTGCCTGGGGGTATCTTTTCCGCAAGAGTGTTCTGTCCGATCTCCGTTTTCATCTAGGTATTTTGCATGAAGATGAACTTTTCACACCCCAGTTGCTGCTAAGGGCAAAGAACCTCATGGTGGCAGATATTCAGGCATATTATTATAGAATAGGTGCCCATTCCATCACGCATCAGGCGGATGCAACGCATAAACGACGGAGGCTTAGGGATACACTCTTTGTCATTAAGGAACTGGATGCGTTGGCTAAGACGTACCAAGGAAAGGAAGAAAGAGCATTGAGAAGGCGTGTTTCCCAACTTTCGATGGATTACATCTATAATGGATGGTCGTTGACTCACAGTTTCAGAGAGATCCTGTCCTGTATTCGTTCTCTAAAGGAATTGGGTCTTTTCCCTTTACCCTTGAAATGCTATACGCTAAAATACTGGCTTTTCGCCCCAACCATTAATAGCCTATGCGTCTTTCTATAATCATACCCTGCTATAATGTGGAGAGTACGCTGCATAAATGTGTGCAGAGTATTCTGACACAACTTCCTGACGAAACGGAGGTAATTCTTGTTGACGATGGCAGTACTGATGCAACAGGTCTCTTGACAGAACGTATAAGTGCGGAAAATGTGGCCGTTCGAGTCTTTCATAAACCCAATGGCGGTCTTTCTGATGCTCGCAACTACGGAGTTATTAAGGCCTGCGGTGACTATCTGACATTTGTGGATAGTGATGATCTGGTAGCTCCCTCTACCATTCCTTCTGTACTCAGTTATATGCTTCAACATCCCGAGGTGGATGTGGCAGAGTTTCCCGTTCGAGTTCATTGCGGACATGCATCGGAGTATTTGCAGGAATTCCCTGTAAAGATTTGGGGAACAGCTCGTGGGTATTGGCTCGGGACAGAAGCATGGGAGCATACCTATGCTTGGAATAAGATATACAAGAAACGTCTTTTTGACAATTTGCGATTTCCTAAAGGGAGAATTTTTGAGGATCTGTGGTTTTACCCCGAACTTCTATCCAAGGAGCCTAAGGTAGCAACGCTCTCTTTTGGCATGTATTTATATAACTGGAACGAAAAGGGGTTGACCGCCAATGCCGACGCCGATGCTTTGAAGCAGTTGTTGGAGGCGCAGTTGCGTGCTGCGCGACTAATGAAGACGCATTTCCTCTCTTTTCGCGGTTGGCGGCTGTATAGGTCTATGCTTTTCAGGCAAATAGATATATACCGGATTTCTGGAGAGTTTATTCTCAAATCTCCTCTTGTCAAGTTAATGTGTATTCTGCACAAGAGGTTCAAGAGAGCCAATAGGTAAAAAAGAAAAGGAGCTACACGGCTCCTTTTCCTGATTATAATGGATAATCTTCGAAAGCGTATAGGACGGTAGAGAGATAGCGTTCGCCTGTGTCGGGAAGCAGCACCACAATCTTCTTCCCTTTGTTCTCTGGTCGCTTAGCCACCTGAATGGCTGCATAGAGAGCTGCACCTGCGCTAATGCCTACCAACAACCCTTCGGCCTGAGCAATTTCGCGACCTGTGCGGATGGCGTCATCGTTTTCTACATCAAATACCTCATCAATCACATTGGCATCGTAGGTCTTGGGAACGAAACCTGCACCGATACCCTGAATTTTGTGAGGACCACTCTGGCCGCCGTTCAGCACAGGAGAAGATTTGGGCTCCACGGCAATCACTTTCACGTTGGGGTTCTGCTCCTTCAGATATTTACCTGTACCGCTGATGGTACCGCCTGTACCAACTCCGGCAATAAAGATATCCACCTTACCATCTGTGTCTCTCCAGATTTCTGGACCTGTGGTGGCAAAGTGTTTGGCGGGGTTGGCACCATTCTCAAACTGCTGTAGGATAACGGCTCCGGGAATAGAGTCGCGTAATTCTTCTGCTGCGCGGATGGCACCTGGCATGCCGTCTTTTCCAGAGGTGAGGCGTACCTCGGCACCATAGGCCTTTACCAGGTTACGACGCTCTACGCTCATGGTTTCGGGCATGGTAAGGATAAGATGATAGCCCTTAACGGCCGATACCAGTGCCAGTCCTACGCCTGTATTTCCGCTGGTGGGTTCTATGATGGTGGCGCCGGGCTTCAAGATACCTTTCTGTTCAGCGTCCTCAATCATCGCTAATGCAATACGATCCTTTACGCTGCCACCGGGGTTGAAAAACTCTACCTTAGCAATCACTGGGGTCTCCAGACCCTTTGCCTTTGAATACTTGTTGAGCTCCAAAAGTGGAGTGTTGCCGACGAGCTCGGTCAGCTGTTTTGCAATGTTTGCCATAATCTTATCCTTTGTTAAATATTGGTTTACTGTTTATGGTTTGTAATTTTCAACTTTCAATTTTCAATTCTCAACTGAAACACAGTGCAAAGGTACGGCGGTTTTCTCACCCTCACAATACCTGCGGCGTGTTATTTCATATACCATACGTTTGGTATTTTGCCTTTATTATATAAAAAGGTAGGGCAAAGTTATATAAAAGTTGGCATAAAGCAAAAAAAAATGCTAACTTTGCACTCGCATTATGAGGGCACTGTACTCGTGTCCGTATCATGTGCTTTTCTCATGCGCATGAATCCAGATGCTACGTTTTTATATCAGGATTCATGGCATATTTCACATTTCACAGCGTAAGCGAAGCTGCCCAGCGCATCTCATATCTTGCAGCACAGCAAAAAGCATTCCTTTTTGTTGCCAACTTTGAGTGTACCGAGTTTCTTGTCGTAGAGAATCCATTGCTGCAGACGGAAGTCCTGTTCGACATCCCTTCGGCATCAAACGTAAACAAAGACTTCTTCCATGCAGAGGATAAGTGTTTTACGTTCCAACCTGAAACGTTTGAGAGATACAGTCAGCGTTTCGATATCGTAGAGAAAGGACTTCGCAGAGGCGATTCTTTTTTGACTAACCTCACTGTGAAAACTCCTGTCCGGGGCGCATTGAGCCTGAAGGAAATCTTCATGATGACCGATGCTTGCTATTCCCTCTATGTTCCCAATCGCTTTGTCTGTTTCTCCCCCGAATGCTTCGTGACCATCAGCAGCGATGGACAGATATCCACACACCCGATGAAGGGGACCATTGATGCCAGCATTCCTCATGCCAGGGAGATAATTCTTGCCGACAAGAAAGAGAGTGCTGAGCACGCCACGGTGGTAGATCTGCTGAGAAATGACCTGAGCATGTTTGCCGAGAAGGTTCGGGTGGAGCGTTACCGATATGTGACAGAACTGCATACCAACCGAGCACATATCTTGCAGACAAGCAGTGAGATTGTCGGTCAGTTACCCACCGACTGGCGAAATCATCTGGGGCAGATTCTTACATCCATGCTTCCTGCAGGGAGTGTATCGGGTGCACCCAAACCGCGCACAGTTCAACTTATAAAGGAAGCGGAGGGAGAGCCTCGGGGCTTTTATGCTGGTGTGTTTGGCTATTTCGATGGTCAGACATTAGACAGTGGCGTGATAATCAGATATATAGAACAAGATTCGGAAGGGCGAAAATTCTATCGCAGTGGTGGCGGAATAACTGCCATGAGCAATGCACGTAACGAATACGACGAAGTGATGGAGAAGATATATCTGCCCGTCAGGAGACCTGTTT
>JAIKYE010000042.1 GCA_024683455.1 Bacteroidaceae bacterium | reverse complement strand
GAGCAGAAGGTCCATCACCTCCTTACTGTTCTTAGAGTCCAGATTGCCCGTCGGCTCATCAGCCAGGATAATCTTGGGATTGGAAACTACTGCCCGCGCCACAGCTACACGCTGCTGCTGACCGCCTGAGAGCTGGCAGGGATAGTGTCCCCTGCGATGAGACATAGCCATGCGGTCCAGCATCTCCGCAACACGCTTCTTGCGCTCCTTGGCAGGAACGCCCATATAGAGCAGCGGCAGTTCTACGTTCTCATAGACATCCAGGTCGTCGATGAGGTTGAAGCTTTGGAACACAAATCCTATGGTGCCCTTGCGGATGTTGGTGCGTTCGCGCTCGCTGAGCTGACTCACATCCTTGCCATCAAGCATGTAAGTGCCATCTGTAGGTGTGTCCAGCAACCCCATTATATTTAATAAGGTAGTCTTGCCGCAACCCGACGGGCCCATGATGGCAACAAACTCGCCGTCCTTAACTTCCAGGCTTACTTCGCGCAAAGCCCAGGTGTCAATCTCCTCCGTACGGAAAACTTTCTTAATGTTCTGTAAAGTTATCATAATGTTTATTTTTTTGTAGTTATCATTTCGTTTAATAGTTGAAGAAGTTATTCTCTATTCATTATCTTTGCAGGATTAATTTTCGATACTTTGTAAATCTTGAATCCTACGGTCAGTAGGGTGACGAGGGCAACGAATAGGATGGCATACAGATGAGGTACGACGAAAGTACAGAAGTTAGCATTATACAAATTAGCCATAGCAACGTAAAAGACAAGAACGATGAATGAAGATATAATGCCGCTGATAGCCATATGTATGACATACTGTTTGCCAAAGAGCCACATAATCTGACTCATACCGGCACCATTCGCCTTGCGGATTGCAACCTCCCTCAGTCTGCCTCTCGTATCAAGCGAAACGGAGGAGTAGAGTGTCAGCACCATACACAGCAGGGATACGATAAATATCACCACCAGAATGTATAACACCAACACCACCATATACGCTTTGTGATAGCATTTCACAGCCAGATTATCAATAGGAGCATCGACCATGGTGTAGATACCCAGATTATGGTAGAGGTCTGCAAGTTCCTTAACGGCGTCCTCGTACTCATCTGGCTTAGCTTTGAATATGATGTTGTGCTTCAATATTCTGTTCTTAAAAGCATCACCCAAATATTCCCACGCATGATATCGCAAATCCCTGTGCTGCAAGAAGAAAGCCGTGTCGCAGACATAGATGGCCTCTGGAAGAGGTGCATAATCCCATGTAAATCTCATAAGCGGCTTACACCAAACGTATCCCAGTTTTTTAAGTTTATCCCCATTCGGCATACCCTGATATACAGGAACCAATCCTTCGCTCTCACATTGCTTATCAGTGGCAGAAGGAATAAGTTTTAGGTCTAACAAATCAAAGAAATGCTTGTCCGTAAGCACAACCTGACGCTCTTGGTGACGCTGCCCGTTCTCATCCCACTTGACATTATCGGCCTCCTCTCCCTCCTTAAGATTACGGCTATAGCAAATTGAAGCAAAATGAGTAACTCCCTCTAAATGCTGTAGGTGCTGCAAGGTGTCCAAGAATTTAGGAGACCACTGTTCATTATTTGTTATCATGCAGTCGTCCCATCCTTCCTTAAAATCCTCTTCAAAATTAAATTCCCGCATAACTTTTTCTGCACGTGCATGCTTTTCCGAAGGGGAGGTTTTTTGATACACATAGATGACAGACATAGGGATATCGACAAGGAACAGGCATACTACCATCTGAAGTACAATAAGCAGACTATAGCTCCGAGTCAGCTTACGCTGGCTCCTTCCCACCACCTCGCTTAGCGGCTTTGTAACTACCTTACGAACAGATAATGCGGCAATAAGACTCGTAACAACAAATACCCCCAAGCATAACCAAAGTTCTGTGGCACATATCCTCGGCAAGTCTATTGCCACAAATTCATCCGGGTTCATGTAATGCAGAACGGGGCCAAAACCATCGGCCAGCAAATAGGTAAGCAGCAAGGTAAGCGGGGTAACAAAGAAGAAAATGATTGCCACCTCCCATATCAACATCCCAAAGAGCTGCCCCCATCGTGCACCCATACACTGCCGCAGTCCTATCTCGCGCTGACGAAGACGGAAAAGCTGAATCTGCATTTTCAGAAAACCGAACAAGCCGATGAGCAAGACACTACCGCCTAAGAGTAACAATGAACCTATACTCCGCACAGACCTGCTCGATTCTTGCTTAAAGATCCTCACTTCGTATTTGGGAAGTATCTTTTGCAATTCCCTCTTCAGATTAGCATCAGTTTTTCCTTTCGCCAAAATGATGTCAAGCTCTATCATTCCGCAAGGTCCTTCCCATGAATGAGTGGACTCCTTAAGAAGGTCTGTGACTACAAACATATGATCTTCACTAAACATCCAGTCGCCCATATCCACAACGTCAATGACAACATTACGTGTAGAATCACTACAAGGGTGCGAATATGGAGAGCTCCAATCTATTGTAAAGCCTACAGGATTTACCTCCTGACCAAAAGTGCGTGCCCACATGCCCTTGGTCATAATCATATCGCCGGTCTTCAATACAGGAATGCGTTTGCCCGTTATGGCTGACCGCAGTCCCAGATAGTGCAGGTGTTCCGGACCAATCCACCTCCAGTCTGTTTTAACGTGGTGGTATCGTTTGACGTCAGGATTGAAAAAACTGGTAACTGTATTTGTAGCCGACACGTTGATGTCTATGAAGTCAATACTAGACAGGTGACTGTTAGCTATGCGCTGTAAAAGGTCAGGCCCAACAATTAATATGCTATTCTTCTGATAGAATTGTACCTTAACCCGGCGGCTATCCCCTGCTTTCTGCGTAGCATCCTGCCATTGTCTGTACGTAAAGATAAATGTCATGCTGAAGCATACCATTCCCACAGCTAGGCAAAGCACCGATATGGTGTTCTGTACCTTGTACTTCATGAGATTGCGCCAGGCAATCCTGATGTTGTGCATTTTTAATTCATAATTCATAATTCACAATTTATAATTTTCAACTTTCAATTCAGAAATGTTTTTCTGACGCAAAGGTAAAGCCATTTTCAACTTTCAATTTTCAATTTTCAATTCAGAAGTGCACTTTGTCCAAACATTATACACATTTGTGTCCAATTATTTGACACTTTAGAACCTTTCGCCTTCTCGTAAAGGAATAATTTTCAACTTTCAATTTTCAATTTTCAATTAAAGCATTACTTTTGTAGCATGAAACACGGAACCATACTTGTTATAGACGATAACCCTGCCATTCTTACGGCTGTAAAGATTTGCTTGGCTTGCACGTTTGAACGTATTGTCACCCTCGACTCTCCTGAGAAAGTACTCGTGACCATTGCGCAGGAGAATCCTACGGTCATTTTGCTGGACATGAACTTCTCACTTGGTGTGAACTCTGGTCAGGAGGGTATGATGTGGCTCTCCGTCATTCATCGCAAGCACCCCGATATCCCCATCGTACTTATCACAGCCTATGCCGATGTTAAGTTAGCGGTACGCGCGCTAAAGAACGGCGCTGCCGACTTTGTGACCAAACCCTGGGATAACGACGAACTGATCCGTGTGCTGAAAGATGCCATAGATAAGGCAGGCGAGATTATTCCCCTGGATCAATTGGAAACGGAACACGTGCGCAAAGTCCTGAACAAATGCGATGGCAATATGAAAAAGGCTGCCGACCTTCTGGGCATCAGCAGACAGACACTATATAACAAGGTGAAAGCCTCACCCCTGCCCCCTCTCCGGGGAGAGGGGAAACTTAGGGGAGAGGGGGAATAACTGACTATGATACCCATTATCATTATAACAGTCGTTTTGGCCGGCGTTGCGCTGGTTTTGTTCTATTGGTATCGGCATCAGCGT
>JAIKYE010000022.1 GCA_024683455.1 Bacteroidaceae bacterium | reverse complement strand
CTGACCGGTCTGACCCTTAGCATAGAAGGTACGGCTTACCTGTGCACCACCGAATGAACGGTTGGCCAACATACCACCGTATTCGCGAGCAAAGGGAACACCCTGAGCTACGCACTGGTCGATGATGTTGTTGCTGACCTCAGCCAGACGGTAAACGTTGGCCTCGCGAGCACGATAGTCACCACCCTTTACGGTATCGTAGAACAGACGGTAAACAGAGTCACCGTCGTTCTGGTAGTTCTGAGCTGCATTGATACCACCCTGTGCGGCAATAGAGTGAGCACGGCGGGGTGAATCCTGGATACAGAAATTATATACATTGAAGCCCATCTCGGCAAGAGAAGCTGCTGCGCTGGCACCAGCCAAACCGGTACCTACGACAATAACGTCGAGCTTCAGCTTATTCTTGGGGTTAACGAGACGCTGGTGAGCCTTATAGTTGGTCCACTTCTCTGCTATTGGGCCTTCGGGAATTCTTGAATCTATTTTCTTTGTCATAGTTGATATACTATTTTCAGATTACTACATGTTATTACTCACCCATCATACGGCCACATTCTCCCTGCACCTTAGGACACTGAGACTTCTCGCCACAGCATCCCTTCTGCATGGGGCAATCGGGCAACATAGAGCATTCCTTCTGCTCCACGCAAGTGGGCTCAGCATTAGCCTCGTTGAAGTCAGCAGGACGATATCCTGCAGCAAAAGCAACTACTACAGCAACAAACATCGCAATAACGATGGTGGTGTAGGCTGCGCTGATGCACTTCCAACGGTTGAACCAAACCTTGCCATTCCAACCCAGTGTCTGAAGAGCACTCCAGAAACCATGAGTCAGGTGGAACCACAGAGCTACCAGCCATACTACATAAATAGCAGCATAGCAAGGACAAGAGAAGGTATCTGCAATGTAACCTACGCCGTCTGTTGCCGCAATATCGTTTTTAATACCAGCCAACTCGGCATACATCATGTTGTACCAGAAGTTGTACAGGTGAAGACCCATACCCAGGACAACGATAAAGCCCAGAACCAGCATGTTCTGACTTGCCCACTCTACCTTCTCGGGCTTGTTGGTGATAGCATACTTGCTGTTACCGCGAGCTTTCTGGTTCTGAATAGTAAGCCAAATGGCAAAAATAAAATGAAGAGCCACCAAGCCAGCCAAACCGATAGTTGCAACTACTGCATACCAGTTGGCGCCCAGAAACTCACAAATCATGTTGTAACCCTTTGCACTGATGAGGGCTACTACGTTCATTGACGCATGAAAGGTCAAGAACAGGATAAGCGCAATGCCAGTTACAGACATTACAACTTTCCTACCGATTGATGAATTGATTAACCACATAAATGATTGAATTTAATTATTGTAATTTTGTTAATTATTGCTACCCAATACCTAATATAAAGTATATTATACTGCGCAAAATTACATTAAAAAAGTGATTTGGACAAGATTTTGGCTCAAATGTTAATATAAAACACTAATTTTGCAGCTAAATTGAGTGTCAGATATATATGGAAATGAATTTTGATGTAGTGGTGGTTGGTGCAGGACATGCAGGATGCGAAGCTGCAGCAGCCAGCGCTAAACTGGGAGCGAAGACATGTCTTATAACAATGGATATGAACAAGATTGCGCAAATGAGCTGCAATCCTGCTGTTGGTGGCATTGCAAAAGGACAGATAGTCAGAGAGATTGATGCGCTGGGTGGACATATGGGAGAAGTAACAGACCGCACAGCTATTCAGTTCCGTATGCTCAATCGAAGCAAGGGGCCCGCCATGTGGAGCCCCCGAGCTCAATGCGACAGAGGAAAATTCATCTGGGCCTGGCGTGAGATTCTCGAGAACACTCCCAATCTGAGCATTTGGCAAGATCAGGTAAAAGAGATTTTGGTAGAAAACAAAAGGGTAACAGGCGTACTCACCTATTTGGATGTTACCTTTAAGGCCAGATGCGTGGTGATAACTACCGGAACATTTCTAGATGGCTTAATGCATATAGGCAGAACCAAACTTCCTGGAGGGAGGTGCGCAGAGCCCCCCAGCCTACATCTTACAGAAAGTATTACCAGGCATGGAATTACGGCAGGGAGAATGAAAACGGGAACGCCGGTGCGAATAAACGGAACATCTGTTCACTTTGATGAAATGACAGAGCAACCTGGCGAATCGGACTTCCACAAATTCTCGTTTATGGGAGAATCAAGAAACCTTCCCCAGCTACCCTGTTGGATTACTTACACCAACAAACAGGTACACGACAGGCTGAAAGCATCACTGGCAGATTCACCCCTTTATAACGGCCAGATACAGAGTATCGGCCCTCGTTACTGTCCCAGCATCGAGACAAAACTTGTTACGTTTGCAGACAAAGAGGAGCATCTCCTGTTCTTGGAACCGGAAGGAACCAATACAAATGAGTATTATCTGAACGGATTCAGTAGCAGCCTCCCCATAGAAGCTCAACTAGAAGCGCTAAAGATGATTCCTGCGTTTCGCGATTTAGAGGTTTACAGACCAGGATATGCCATCGAATACAATTTCTTTGATCCAACACAACTAAAGCACTCCCTGGAAAGCAAAATTGTTGATGGGCTTTTTATGGCAGGACAAGTAAACGGAACCACCGGATATGAAGAAGCCGCTGGACAAGGACTTGTTGCAGGTATAAACGCAGCAAGAAAATGCGGTGAATCTGAACCTTTTACCATGAAAAGGGATGAATCATACATAGGAGTTCTTGTTGATGATCTGGTAACAAAAGGTGTGGATGAACCATATCGCATGTTCACTAGTAGAGCAGAATACAGAATACTGCTCAGACAGGATGATGCAGACGCACGACTTACAGAAAAAAGCTACAACATCGGATTAGCAACGTCTGATAGATACAACCACTGGATGAAGAAAAAAGAGGCAATTGAAGACCTCGAAAAATTCTGCCAGAAATTCAGCGTAAAAGCAGCCCTGATAAATGACGGGCTGAAAGCATTAGGAAGTGCAGAACTACAACGCGGATGCAAACTGGTGGATTTGATTGCAAGGCCAGGCCTTACATTAGACAACTTATCAAACCTTATTCCCGCACTAAAGGAAAAGATAGAATTACTGCCAGATAGGAAAGAAGAAATAACAGAAGCTGCAGAAATACGAATGAAATATAGCGGCTATATAGAAAGAGAAAGAGAATTGGCAGACAAAATGATTCGCCTAGAGAATATAAAGATAAAAGGTAAGTTTGACTACAACTCTATACAATCTCTTTCAACAGAAGCAAGGCAGAAACTGACACGCATAGATCCAGAAACAATGGCACAAGCCAGTCGAATTCCCGGCGTCAGCCCAAGCGATATAAATGTACTGCTCGTGTTAATGAAGAGATAAACAAGAACTTTAATACAAATGGAAGTTTCACGTGAAACAAACTAATGCCATCTCTCTGAATTTCAATAAAAAACATTAAACATAATAAAGACATGAACAACCCAAAACTATTAGAGAATTTAAGAGCAATTCCTGACTTTCCTAAGAAAGGAATCAATTTCAGAGATGTAACAACACTGTACAAAAACGCTGAATGCATGAAGATAATGCTCGACGAAATGTACGAGCTATACAAAGACAAGGGAATCACAAAAATTGTTGGCGTAGAAAGTCGCGGTTTTATCATGGCTGCAGCATTAGCAGGAAGATTAGGTTGTGGCGTTGTTTTAGCAAGAAAGCCAGGAAAATTACCTGCAACTGTAATTAAAGAGTCATTCAGCAAAGAATATGGCGTTGACACCGTAGAAATGCATATAGATGCTATTGAAGCAGATGATGTAGTATTAATTCATGACGATTTATTGGCAACAGGTGGAACGGCAAAGGCTGTATGTAAACTCGTAGACCATTTCCACCCCAAAAAGGTTTATATCAATTTCATCATAGAAATAACAGACGAAGGACTACACGGCCGTGATTTGTTCAAGGATATGGATCTCACAACACTAATGGTCATATAATGCTTCATTATATATACAGACAAAATGACAAGGGAAGAGAATGAGGCTCGCCTAGAGAAACTAAAGGTCATTGTCAGCAGTTTACCTGAAAAACCTGGTTGTTATCAATATCTTGATGACAAAGGGACAATTATATACGTTGGAAAGGCAAAAAACCTGAAAAGAAGAGTATATTCTTACTTCAGCAAAGAGCACGACAACCGAAAAACCGCTATCCTTGTCAGTAAAATAAGAGACATCAAATATACCGTCGTCAATACCGAAGAAGACGCACTTTTATTGGAAAACAACCTGATAAAAGAATGGAATCCAAGGTATAATATCCTACTGAAAGACGGGAAAACCTACCCCAGCATCGTCGTAACCAACGAATTTCTGCCCAGAATCTTCCAAACAAGGAAGATCAACAAGAAATTTGGCACATATTTTGGCCCATACAGCCATGTACCTACGATGTATGCACTACTTGACCTGATTAAGAATCTATATCCTTTAAGAAGATGCCATGAAACCATTACCCCAGAGAGTATCGCAAAGAAAAAACACAAGGAATGCCTGGAGTATCATATAAAAAACTGCAAGGCTCCCTGTACTGGCCGTCAAAGCGTTGAGGAATATCTGCAGCACATAACAGAGGCAAAGGAAATCCTGAAAGGAAATACAGCAGAGTTACAACGGAAAATGATGGCCGAAATGAAGCTACTGGCCAGCGAACTGAGGTTCGAAGAGGCTGAAGTTGTGAAGAAGAAATATATGCTGCTGGAGAATTACAGAAGCCGTAGCGAGGTTGTCTCTAACACCCTGCACAACATAGACGTCTTTAACATAGAGAGCGAAGAGAAAGTGGCCTATATCAACTTCCTGCACGTTACCAATGGCTGTATCAACAAAGCATTTACCTTCGAGTACGAGAAGAAAATGCAGGAAACAGACGAGGAGCTCTTGGTTATGGGAATTATTGAAATGAGGCAAAGATATGGTAGTGAAAGTAAGGAAGTTATAGTACCGTTCCCCGTGGAACAATTCACGCAAAGCTTTAAGTTGACTGTTCCACAGAAAGGCGATAAAAAGGTGCTTCTGGATCTAAGCAAGCAGAATGTACTACAATACAAAAAGGATCGTATTAGCCAAGCAGAAAAGCTAAATCCTGAGCAGAAAACAACACGTCTGATGAAGGAGCTTCAGGATGCGTTGCAACTGCCTACCCTTCCCATGCAGATTGAGTGTTTCGACAACTCTAATATCAGCGGAACGGATGCCGTTGCAGGGTGCATTGTATTTAAGAAATGTAAGCCCAGCAAGCAGGATTATCGCAAATACATTATAAAGGAGGTACAAGGGCCTGACGACTATGCCAGTATGCAGGAGGTGGTAAGGCGAAGGTACAAGAGGATGATAGAAGAGGAAAGTCCCCTACCCGACCTTATCATCACTGATGGTGGAAAAGGGCAAATGGAGGTTGTCAGAAAGGTCATAGAGGACGAATTAGGGTTGCAAATACCTATTGCAGGATTGGCCAAGGACGACAAGCACAGAACCAATGAATTGCTCTACGGATTCCCCCAACAAGTGATAGGATTAAAGACTGACAGCCCGTTGTTCCGCCTACTAACACAGATACAGGACGAGGTGCATAGATACGCTATCACCTTCCACCGTGACAAGCGCAGTAAGCATCAGATTTCCAGCGAGTTAGATAGCATAAAAGGAATAGGTCCCAAAACAAAGCAGACCCTACTTAAGAAGCTACATAGCGTGAAACGTATTAAGGAAACGGAGGAAGGCGTACTGGGTGAGTTGATTGGAGAAGCAAAAGCCAGTATCGTATACAGGCACTTTCACAACAATTAAAGAACGTTGAAAACAATTAAAATATTTCAAAACCTGACAGGTATCAAATAATTATACTACCTTTGCATTAAGCAAAACAATCGCATGAGAGC
>JAIKYE010000089.1 GCA_024683455.1 Bacteroidaceae bacterium | reverse complement strand
CGCACAGGTAATTACCAGATGGGGACAACCGTTGTCAAGTGCCTTTACGCACCCGAATATCAATCATTTACTGCATCGGATAGATTAATTATCCGTTAAAAACAAGAGTTATAAGCAAGAAAATGTCATTTTATTTGGACTGAAAGCAAAAAAAAGCTATCTTTGTGGAATATTTGTTAATTTAAAAAAGACTTGAACTTTTATACAATGAAAAAAATCACGTTCTTGGTTCTGGCCGTCACCTCACTATTTATGGCCAGTTGCTCTGAGCAGGTGGATACTTCTGCACGTTATGTTTTCAAGGAGGAAATTATTACTGGTTATTTATCAAAACATGAACAATACAGCCAGTATGTTGAGTTGCTAAAGCAGGTTCCCGTAAGTCCTGTTTCCAAGACTACGGTCTACCAGTTATTGTCAGCACGCGGTAACTATACCGTTTTTGCGCCCACCAATGACGCCATTCAGCTTTACTTAGACTCATTGGTAAAGAAGGAACTTATTGCAGAGCCTTCATGGGATGCATTCACTGATAGCGCCAGATTGGACTCTATTCGCAAGGTAATCGTTTACAACAGTATCATTGATGGTGGAGATGTGAATGGCTATTTTGAGATAAACACTCTCCCAACTTCCAATGTTGGTTCTGCAGCTGAAATCGAAGTTCCCAATATGAACGACAGAAAATTGGTTGTTCTGCAAACGGAAGATCCTGACAGCATACTCATCAATGATTGTATGATTGACCGTAAGAACCGCGACATTCTGTCTATCAACGGTGTAATACACAGTATGCATCAAGTTGTAGCTCCCAGTGGAGACTCTATGGCATCTTTGCTTAAGAACATGATAGAATCTAATAAGGGCGGCTATGTGCTAATGGCTAAACTTATACGTGCCTGTGGCTTAATGGATACCCTTGACCGAATCAAGGATGATGTCTATGAGCACAAGTATCAGACAGAGATGATTCCACAAAAGATGCATGATAGTTCTGAAGGCGAAAAGGACTTCTATTCACCAGAACACCGTTATTTTGGCTACACCATTTTTGCAGAAACAGACGAATTCTGGTCTCAGAAAATAGGTAAGCCTATTGAGGAGATTACTGTTAATGACATCTACAACTACATAGACAAGTTGGGAATCTACCCTGATGCAAATCGCGACAACAATTATAAGAGCACAGATAACCTGCTGAATCAGTTTGTTACCTATCATATATTGCCTATGCGTCTGTCATCTGACCGCTTAGTGAACCATTACAATGAAAAGGGCTACA
This sequence comes from Bacteroidaceae bacterium, assembly GCA_024683455.1. Lineage (GTDB taxonomy): Bacteria > Bacteroidota > Bacteroidia > Bacteroidales > Bacteroidaceae > Physcousia. Next base: position 13,530 of record JAIKYE010000089.1, on the reverse strand, counting down.
ACACCAGCACCAAGGTTCCCACCATTGCAATCTTTGAGTTCTACACCACAATGGGTAAGCGTCGCTTGCTTAAGACTTTTGAAAGTAAGGAAAGTAAAGGTGTTTATCTAAACCGTTTCCCCAATCTTGACAATACTCGTAATGGCGATTATCACGAGAAATCCTGCTCACCCCAGAACCTCGGAATCCTTATTGGCGAGCCTAATCTACAAGGTGAAAATAATGTCCGCAATGGTATCATCTATCCCATCGAAGAACTGCTCTGGTATAGCGACAATACACGTACTCAAATGATGCGTAACCGTATTCGTTGGAATGTTACTGCTATGTGGCCCGAATTTATGAATAATGACATCCGCATATCCAAGTTGACAGATGAACAGCATAAGAATGTATATATACCAACTGATGCAGAACTTGGTTACCAGTATCTTAATGACGTAATCATTGAAAAGGACACCAAATTCTTCTACTGGACTGGTCGCGGCAACGGTTGGGCTAATATGCAAGGCGACGAGATGTCTATCCGTGGTCTCTATGAGGTTACTATGAAACTTCCACCTGTACCCATACGCGGAACCTACGAATTGCGCTTTGGTCAACAGTGTGGTGGTAACATGCGTGGTATGGCTCAGTTCTATTGGGGAAAAGATGTCGATCGCCTAGCTGCTATGGGTATTCCTTTGGACCTTCGTCAAGGTGCTCATTATCTACAGACAAAGTCCGGCAACGTACCAAGCGATATTGGTTATCAGGCTGATAGTGAAAAGGATAATGACTTTAATGCTTCCGTTGACAAGCAAATGCGTAACAACGACTTCATGAAGGGTTGTCAGCAATACGTAGCAGGTTCACCAGGTACGACGACAACTATGCGTGCTTCTGAAATCTGTTTACGCCGAATCATGTTCCGCCAAACCATGGATCCAAATGAAACGTACTACGTTAAGTTCAAGACGGTGATGGATGACCCCACCCGATTCTTCTACATGGACTATTTGGAGTACTGCGCCAAGGAAGTATATGACAACCCTGGCGAACCGGAAGATATCTGGTAATTCAGTTTAGAGTTTAGACTTTAGATAAAAAGAAAAGCGAGGAGCAATCCTCGCTTTCTTTTTATCTCAGTTCTTTCTTTCCATTCTTTATATATATAAGATTAGGGGATGGTGAAGTAACTTTTCTGCCAGATAAATCAAAAGTATAATTATCATACTCTTTACTTTTCGTTCCATAACTTTTCACTTCTCCAATTCCATCCTCCTTTGTAAATAGTTTTGGCCGTATGATTGGGTCTTTAGTCATAGACAAACGTGTAGTACTGGCCTTCACTGTTCCTATATACATCAGCCTAGTTCCCACTTTCTCTTTTGACTCGTGAGCATGAAAGACAACCCGCAAGATACCCTCTTTATCATAAAAAAGCGAGTGGTGTCCAGTACCTACCAAGTCTTCTACCCTACACAGAATGGGGTTCGAAGCATATTTGCTCCATTGGCCTGTAGCGATGTTCGTTGTACTAGCAAAGCCCACGCCGTAGTCTTGTGACCGGTAGTCATTGCCCGAATAGGTCAAGAAATAACGCTTGCCAACCTTAATCACATTAGGTCCCTCATTCACACGACCCATTTTATCTTCCCAATCTTGCGAAACAGCAAAGCACTTACGCATAGTTCCAACTTTCGGAGTGATGAAATCGTCCTCCAACTCAGCCTGCCAGATACAGTTTCCGTCGGTGAAACGGACAAAGAACACGTATGCCTTTCCGTTGTCGTCAAAGAATACATGCGAGTCTATGCACTTCTCGCTCCCTATCAGCTTTTCCATCTGATAAGAACCCACCTGCTTGAATGGTCCCATGGGTGAGTCGGCTATAGCAGCATACAGATGTTCATTGGCCGAGAAGTACATAATGTAATGCCCGTTCTTGTGATAGACTTCGGGTGCCCAAAACCATTGCTGTTCTGTGGTATTGGTCTTGTTCAGTGCCAGTCCCTCGTCTTTCCAAGTACGCAGATCATTAGAAGAATAGCATCTGATGCCGTTTGCATCGTACGTACCATAGGCATAGTACTTGCCGTTCTCCAATAGGATATAGGGGTCTGCCAAAGGCACCTGACTTACATCCCCCTCTGCCTTTGCTGTCAGAAGGGACAACACAAGGCAAAGCAAAAATAGAAATTTTTGTTTCATCTTCATTAGGTTTTTATATATGTATTATGGGAATATTGTCCCAATCCTTCGCAGAATGTCTTAGTCCATAGGTGGCATGGTATTGGTAGGGGTAACCTTATTATTCCCTGCTGTTACAGTAGCACCTGAGCCAACGTAATACAGTCCGTCCACTTTAATGCCACGAGATTTGTAACCAGTACTGGATATCATAATCTTTCCTGCCGTCACAGCCATATTTTGGGTTACTTTGATTCCCATACAACGAGTTTCTTCATCCGTATCCTCGTCTTCGTAAACGCCGCCCGCAGCACGAATCTGTATTTGGGTAGTTCCATCATCTTCATTGACAAGCAGGTGCTTACCAACAGAGATACCCTTGCTGCCTTCACCTGAAGCTGTAATAGTAAACGTTCCACCAGAAATGGTCATCATGTTGTCCGATTTGATGGCTTTTCGGGTCTCACCCGTAACAGTAACATCAATGGTACCACCCTTTATGAAAGCCTGGCCATTGAACTCTTTGTCGGGATTAGGTGTAACATCGTCATCGAGGGTCAGGGTCTCCGTCTGGATACCATCGCCCTGCTGACCGCTAACAGTTACTGAGCCGCCCTTCATCAGGAAGTACTGACCAGCATGAATACCATCACCTTTAGCCCTGTTTACGACAATACTGCCTGTTGATTTCTTCAACTCCAGATATTCCTTGGTACAGATACCATGGCGAGCATTACCTGTTACTGTAAGGTTGCCACTTCCCTCAATTTCCAAGTGTCCCTTGCAATAGAGAGCCGCTTTTTGCTGACCATTGGCAGCATCTTCCAAGGTGTTGTTGGTACCCTCGTTTAGTGTTAGGGAAACACGCTTTCCGCACAGGATATCCAATGCTGCACCTCTCTGAGAGATAAGGTGCAAATCATTCAGATAGAACTTACACTTATAGCTACCAGTATATGTAAACGAGCCATTGGTACTGGAGCCTTGCAGCACCATTTCCAACTCATTATGTGTATTGGTGCTGTTAATCGTCACATCACCACCTTCTGCGGTGCAATCTACACCCTCCACGTTTCCTTTTTCTATGGTGGCTTGAGCGCCACTCCACGTTACGGTGATGATATGAACAAACGTGATACTATCAACCAGACTGGTCTGGTATGTTTTGCCTTCTGCCGCAAAGGATGCACCATTATCAGCGTAGGTAACTTCTGACAGAGGCACCTTCGTGTTACTTCCATTCTGCCAGATACGCATATATTCCTGAGCAGAGGCTACAGAAGATGCCGTAAAAAGCAAAAGAAGTGAAAGAAGATTCTTCACCTTGACAAATGTATAAATATGGTTTTTTATTTGGTCAATTTAATGGTCTTGTCGCCCATGTTAACAATGTACAGGCCAGACTTTAAGTTGCTCAGACTGATGTTGGCACCTTTCTTAACGTTAGCCATCTGTACCAAAGCACCATTTGAGCCGTAGATGCGCAACATGCCGTCGCCATCAACTTTAAGCACACCGTCCTTGTACTGTAAATTCTTTTCCTCATTAGGCAAAGCTTCAATTGCAGTAGGATCATCAACAGAGAAATACATTTTCTTTATCTCGCTCAGCGGATAGGTATAATCTCCCGTTGTAGTTGTGACAACGCAATTGCCATCAGCAAAAGTGATTTTCTGAATAGTAGGCAGTGAGATAAAATCCTCACCAGTAGATGATATTGTCAGAAAGTTGTACTTATCGGCCCACATTGTGGTGCTTGCCATCAACAAGATGGCAGCTAAGAGATGTTTCATATTCATATTCCTTGTTTTATTTATTTCAGAATTTAAAGTTATATCCCACGCTTACGGCATGGATTCTATTGTTGTATTGTATCTTGTCACTTTGTTCGTCTTCGTCGTTAAAGACGTATGTCAGGATGTAAGCCAACGAGACCTCGTGGTTCTTGTTAATCTTGTAACCTGTTCCTATGGCAGTCCTTACCTTATCGATGCTCATGTGATCACCCACACGCACGCTGTTGCAGGCTTCTGCAGAGATGAAGGGGGAGAACTTCCAAGGTTTCTTATCAACTTCCAATTTCAGACGGCTGCGTAGCATCTGGGTGGTTTTGGACGTCTTGGATTTAGGTGTAACGTATTCCATCCATTCATCCCCTATGTAATTCCAGTCATCATCAAATATGGGAACTTTGCTGTATTCAATCTTGTTGTAATCCTTCTCAGGACGATAAGTTAGCTGATAGCGCTCACGCAATGAGATGCGCAGCCATTTCCAGAATCGTTTGTCTGCCGTTGCCTCGACAATGAATCTATGGCGGGGATAGCAATATGCCGGAGTTTTTGTGTATTCATCGTCCATCAAGGGGTCTCCCTTTAGTTTTTCCGGCTTCCTGTTATACAAAAGAGTATATCCTACTCCGAACTTGACAATTTTGTTCAATTTGTAGCCGGCGTCAATGCCTACTGCCCATCTGGAGTCCTCCTGTGCACGGTACTCAGCCTCTAAGCCAAGGCTCCACTTAGTGCCAAGGTTCTTCTTTGCACCTACACTCACCCATGTGCCATATTCATCTGTCCACTGTGCTCTAAGCATGGTGGGAGCCAACAATGCCAGTATTAGGAGAATCTTTTTCATGTCTTAACGGGGTATTTTCATTACACCTTCAATGCTATTGCCACGATCCTTTGGCTCATCATAATAGATGCGAATGAGGCAACTGTCCTTCAGATAGTCAATCATTCCAACTTCGATACGCAAAATCTTCAGGCCCGTACGTTTCTCCAAATCAGCCTTCAGTTCTTCACGCTTGTCTGGTGCTATCAAAGCTACATTATCGTACTTTATGTATTTGCTGCACAGAGTGCTTACCAATTTGCTGCTTTCAAACAGCCATGCCATTCCTATAAACACAAGGTTGACAAAGATAATGGTCACAAGTCCAAATCCATCCCAATAGTCGGCTTTGGGGTGATATTCAGCTCTACCTAATGCGTTTACGACACTAACTGCAATGAGCATAAAGAGGTATGTCATCTCACGGATAGGCACAGCCTCTGTACGGAAACGCATAATGCCAAAGATGGCAAACAATCCCATTGCAGCACCCAAGTTCATGCCATCTCCCTCCATCAGAGTTACCAACAGGAAGATACTGGCAGACATGAGAATAAAGATAAACATATAGTCGCGACGTTGACTGCGGGGGAAATAAAAGCCGCGAGCAATAATGCACACAACCGCCAGGTTGATGGCAAAGCGCATGACCAATGAAATAAAGTGCTGGGGGTCAAAAAGCGTCAAGCCTATAAGATTACCCAGCTGATAGTTAATGTCGTTAAAGAAATCCATATTATCTGTTAGTTATTTTAGTTAATTTTTGTTCTTGCCAACTTACCAAGTACAACCATTTTCTGTTTAAAGATGTTGTGCTTTAAGTTCTTGTTTGTCATGACACTGCCTATGCAATATTTGCTAAAACCGGAAGGCTTGATGCGCAGTACACGCAGGATGTCTAAAACAGGACTATACACATTGCCGTCGCGTTTCAGTTCAATAATAACCAATGGTCCGGTAGTAGCGTCATTATTGGTTTCCATGTTATGGAAGCGCACATCATAGTCTATCGTCAGGCGCTCTGTTTTGTCGTAATTTACCAAGGTAATACGATGGAACTGGTTGCGAACTGTCGGATGCATCTCCGAAAGCTCCTGATGCACAAGGCTCTCAACAAATTCTCCGTTGGTGCCTTGAACTTCAATTTCCTGCGAAGGAACCTCCACACGCTTCTTCTTCGTTCTGCCGTGGTTGTTCTTCGTCTTTACTTCCAGGAAAGTAAGGTTGCTATCCATATAAGTACGAACGCGAACTTTCTGACGCGGTGCCCGTCCATTATGGTGCTCCAAAAAGAAACGATGATTGTCCGTATCCCAGTAAGTAGTCATATAGTTGGCTATCTTGCTGTCGTTATTGAACTGCGCATAATACTTGCCCTGAGCCAATTCCAATAGGCGAACCAGGTTCTCCTTACTGGTAACAAATTTAGTATCCGTCCTATTCATTAGGCGGATACTTGACATTTGCTCCAAGGTTATGGGCTCTAAATGTTGCAACAACTCATTAATACGGGCATCAGTTTCCATCATATTGCGCGATAATCGGCACAAATATAGGAAAAAATATACATTTCAGCGGGCTGCATCTTGTTTTTTTCAAATAAAAAATCTACTTTTGCTTCATATTTATGGCAAAGTAATTAAGAACCGAAGTAAAAAGACCTATTATGATTGAAGTTAAGGAGACTTTGGCGCAGGCCGAGGACAAAATGGAAGAGGCTGTAATGTATTTGGATGATTCTTTGGCACGCATCCGCGCAGGAAAGGCTAATGTTAAGATATTGGACGGTATTCGTGTAGATAGCTACGGAAGTCTCGTCCCCCTGAACAATGTAGCTGCCATCAATACCCCAGATGCTCGCACCATTGCCATCAAGCCTTGGGATAAAAGCATGTTCAAGGTTATCGAAAAGGCCATTATCGATAGCGAAGTAGGTATTATGCCTGATAATAATGGTGAAATTATCCGTCTTTCTATTCCCCCTCTCACAGAGGAGCGTCGTAAGCAGTTGGTTAAGCAGTGCGGCAAGGAAGAGGAGCAGGCTAAAATCAGTGTCCGCAATGCACGTCGCGATATTCTGGAAAAACTGAAGAAAGGTATTAAGGATGGTTTGGCAGAGGATGCTGAGAAGGATGCAGAAGCTCAGTTGCAGAAGATGCACGACAAGTACATCAAGCGAATTGAGGAGCTGATGGCTGCTAAGGAAAAGGAAATCATGACTGTTTAGTTCATTGAACATTGACAGGAATAGTCATTAAGAATACAGGAAGCTGGTACGTTGTCAGAACAGACGACGGCCAGCTTTTTGATTGTAAGGTAAAGGGTAACTTCCGGCTTAAAGGCATTCGGAGCACCAACCCTGTGGCTGTCGGGGATAGGGTAAGTATTACACCGGGAGCAGATGGTAAAACGGCGCTCATCGTAAGTCTGGAAGAGCGAAGAAATTATATCATCCGTAAGGCCAGCAACCTTAGTAAGCAGAGCCATATCATCGCAGCCAATGTCGATCAGGCAGCACTTATTGTAACCATTTCACACCCAGAGACCAGCACAACGTTTATCGACCGTTTCCTTGCCAGCGCCGAGGCATACAGAGTTCCTGTAGTGCTGATTTTCAACAAGACAGATATTTACTCGGAGGATGAATTGCATTATATGCAAGCCGTCATCACACTTTATGAATCCTTGGGATACACATGCCTCTGCTGCAGTGCATCCACTGGTCATGGAATAGAGGCCATACGTCAGGAATTTGCAGGTAAGATGACCTTGCTTAGTGGCAATAGTGGAGTTGGCAAGAGCACACTGCTAAACCAACTGATTCCTGGTGCCAATGTCAAGACGGCAGAAATCAGTTCTGCCCATGATACAGGCATGCATACCACCACCTTCTCCGAGATGTACGATTTGCCTTCTCTGTCCAATGGAGCCATAATCGACACGCCTGGCATCAAGGGCTTTGGCACCTTTGATATGGAACGTACCGAAGTGTCACATTATTTCCGAGAAATATTCCAAATCGGCCAGGAATGTCGATTTGCCGATTGTACCCATACCAACGAGCCTGGTTGCGCTGTACTCCAAGCTGTTGAGGAGCATCGCATAGCGCAAAGCCGTTATGCCAGCTATCTATCTATGTTGGAAGATAAGGACGCAGAGAAGTATCGTAAATAACGGCCCTTTTACAACGTTTTTTCTAACAGGATATTCCCATCTTCATTTACCACCTTTAGGGTAATCTTTCCCTCTCGGATTTCCATTCGCAAGGCGGAATTGTAACCTTGCACCAGAGTGGGGAATTTTATATTCTCTGTACGTTCTGTAAAGATATATGTTTCAGGATGCAGATGGCCGCATATAAGTAAATCAACGTTAGCTTGGTTTAGGATGGGGGTCATCAAATCAGCAAAAAACTTTGCGCCAGCCTGTGTTTCATCCTCCGTCGTATTGGGAATCGGCAGATGACTGACTACAATGCGATACTTAGCTGTCTGATATTCTTCTGTCTTTATAAGCTCTTCCAACCAACGGGCCTCCTGCTGCCTGTATGGATTATATGCTGCAAGAATAGTAGTACGTCCCGTAGGATCATCATCGGGTAACTCTTCACCTCCATCCAGCAAGACAATCTCCAAATCACCCCAACGATAGGCATTATACAGTTTGCCACTCTGGTGCGGGAAATAGTTCTCAAAGTAATCTGCAGCATCCCCCTTTGTTTCATGGTCGCCACGCAGCATACAGAAATCCTTCTTAGTAGCAAAAAACTGAGCACTGACATTGACAAATGACGTATATGGTTCCTCCTCCTTTAGCGTTGCAGAGTTGCTCTTTGTCACCTGAATATTGTCCATCATGTCGCCCGCGTATATTACATGATCAGCCGTCTCACATTCCAGTGCGGTAAGGAATTTCTCCAATGTCTCTGGCCGATTATGCAAATCGCTCAATACCAGCAGTCGGTGAGTAGTGGCAGCATCATCAGGCGTAGAAAACTCATACCAGTCTGATTCGTACTTAGTGCTGAATGTCATACTGTAGGGTTTCATCAGATCTATCTTCTGCGATACGACCCTGTACTCATATGCTGTATTTGGTGTCAGATTGTTGACACGGACAACAAAATTCTGAATTGGCAATGCCGTGGATGGTGCCTGAATATAATCGTATGCCTGATACTGCCCCTTAATGGACTGATAGTATTGAGTATACGATGTCTGTCCCTTCTGACGCACTTCCACCCACGCGAAAGTAGGCTGAGTGTTCTCAAACACAACCGTAACACCATTTGGCTGTAACTCTTGAAGATAGGGTCCACCTCTGAAACATGTATTGGCAGCCCGCAAGTCCATTGGCATCAGAGCCATCATATAAGCAACCAGGCAAAAAACTATCTTCCTCATTTTTTCAGCATCTTTTTATTGTTACAAATGACAACTCCCTTTTTAGAGTCTATTTTGCGACCGGAGAGGTCGTACATCTCACCAACAGATTTCTCAGTTTTCTCTCTTAATTCTTCCTTCACAAGGCTGGTTTCTACATCCTGCAGCGCCCTAAACTCCTCTTGCCCTTCCTGATAAGGTATGTACGCCGAACCTGCAGCAATTTGTTTCAGTGTAGATTTCTGAAATCCCACCTGACCGTTCTTTACCTTAAGCACCGCCATACTGCCAGAAACCATGTTTTTACGTTCCTCACAGTTCGCTATCAGGATATTGCCTGGTATGGCAGGCATCTCTGTGGAAGTACTCCAGAAGTCATAAGTGCCCTTGGTTGCATGCAACACCACAGCCGTATGGGCAGGAATGACAGGTTGATCGTACGGCACCAGATACAGAGTTCCCTCTTTCTCTTCAACGGTAAAAACCTCGACGCCATTGGGAACCTCTGCAGGGAAGGATACACTCAGGATGTTCCAACCGGAAGAAGGAATTGATACCTGATGATAGGCGCGCTGCAAGAACCAAGATGAGCAGTAGCCAGGATATAGATAGTTGTCCGAGCGGAAAGAGGCAGGACCCTCTGTGGGTTTTCCATAAAGACCATCCTCCCCTATCCATGAATCATCAACCGATAAAAGCATATCAGGTGCATCAGCATCTGCGACAGTAAACATCCCCTCTGTGTCGTAATCAAACAACTGACGTCCCGACCATCTGCCCAGATAGTCCTGCATCAGCATGTTGTCCTTATTGGGGGTAACCTTAAATACCGTAGCACCATCGTTCACGCTTGCATTGTTCCACCTGAGACTCACTTGCCCGTCAGTCTCCTGAGCACGTAGCACTTTCTGTTTCCCCTGACGCAGTTCAAAGGCTCTGTAAGCGCACCTCAACCAGTAATAACCCTCCGTGACAGGATTCAACGCGTTGGGAGCCGTCTCTTCGTATGCTAGGGTGCTTTGTTGTAAACGTTCTATTATTTCCTCAGCCTGCTGCAACGTTGTGTTTTTATTGTCCGCCAAAGTCTGTGCTTCATCTATACAATCCCTAAGCGTACTGCTCAGTAATGGAGATACCTGCCCGGGATTGTCTCCCGAAGGAAAGAGAGCCAATGCGCCACGGGCTTTTCCCAGTGCTCTGCGTATGGTTATGGCAGGCGTTACCTTGTCAGAATCTACAGGCGTTACTGCCTGAAGGGCATCAGCACTAGGCCTTTCTTGGGTAAGAGGGGTGAAAAGAGCTGCTCTCTGCACCTGTTGCATCACGTATTGTCCCTGAGCATAAGGTCCCGCATCATCCGAACCGTGCAAGAAGAAACGTCTCTGAGGCTTAGCGCTATGTACGGCCAGATGACGATCATAGCCAGCCATATCCAAGAAGGAATGAGCCTCCCCCGAACAACTCTGGATCGTATAACCACCATCAGCATCGGCACTGAAGTAATACGCTCTGTTGGCCAAATTTAGCGATGTGCTGTTGGAACTGTACAGATAAGCATATTCCCCATTTTTGCTAAAGGGGTTGGTATAATCCAGTGCATTACCATACACATTACGCAAAGCATCTGTATCGTAAGAATAAAGGTAACCTGCCCCATCCTGCGCAAAATCGCCCAGCACGTAATATCCGTCGGGGAAGAGTGTCTGTTGCTGAACGGCGCCAGTCTCATCGGTAGTTATATACACCAAGCCCTTGTTAGCCTTGGTATCTTTCACTATCTTGTCCAGAAGCACCGCACCGTTCGACGAAACAATCTTCAAGTGTATATTACCGTTCTCTATGTCTATTCTCATGGCACTGTGGTTACCTATATTATACTCTTCAAACTGGTTACCTTTGCCTTTATAGTTCTTGCCCATATAGGTGTAGGTCTTAGGATGGTAGTGACCACTAATGAGCAAATCCACATTACACTGTTTAAGTAAAGGCAGGATAAGCGTAATCAGATGAGGCTCACCGCCGAACTCATCAGTAACCTTGTCATCGTTCTGCAGCATCGTATAGTGACAGATTACGATGCGGTATTTGGCCGTTTTGAACTCATCCGTCTCTATCAACTGCTTAAACCAGCGAGCCATCTCCTCGCGATAGCTGTTAAACGCAGCCATACCATTATAGGCCGAGTGATCGTCCCTTTTATCTTCACCACAGTCTAACAGTATTATCTCCAGATTACCCCAGCGATAGGCATTATAGATTTCCCCACTCTTCCGAGGAAAATAATCCATAATATGTCGGGAAAGATTGCCACGTGTTTCATGATTGCCTCTAACATACTCAAAGGGCTTGTTCTGTGCAAACATGCTCACGCTGCTATTGATAAACCCTTTGTATGGTTCCTGATCGCCAGACTGCATAAAGTTAGTCATATCACCATTATAAATGATACGGTCACATGTTTGATGATCTAGATGGTTCAGTAACGCTACCAGCGTATCTGGCCTGTTATGCATATCGCTGGTAATAAAGATATGATGTTCTGTCTGATTGGGATCTTGCGTAGTAAACTGATTCCAGGCTGAAGTATAAACGTTTGAAGAAGTCAGGCTTGCCGTAACACCATCTGAGTTATGCTGCAGAATCTTATGTGCCTTTATCCTGTATTCATAGGTAACACCAGGCTTAAGTCCTTCGGCACGGATGGAATAATTCTGAACGGGTACCGCTGAATTCTTACCACCAAGTACTTGGCTATATACCTTTACCCTTCCGTTTACTGTCTGGAAATACTTGGAAATCTCCGTACTGCCCTTTTCTCTGACCTCAATCCAAGATACCGATGGTGTGCCATGCTCAAATACGACTGTTACACCGTCGCCCGTCAGCTCTTGCAAGTAAGGTCCGACTGTAAGCCACTGCGCTCTTGTCTGGAGCAAGCAGAGAGTCAACAAAACACTACAGATAAGCCTATGGAGTCTCATGTTTTTTACTTAAGGTTTTATGTGTGGTTCATATACTATCAGCGGACAAAGTTATACATTATTCTATTATATAGGCTAAGATACCCCGTTTTTTTCATGATATGATCTTAAAAAAAGACACTTGCCGACATCCATATAAGAGTTTGAAGCCAGAAATCAATGCGTTTGAAAGCTCCAAGCCTCTTGAACTCATGTTTCTTACATTATCCATTCAGTTGTTGAAAAATTTCATCTACGATTCTATCCGGTTGAACAAGAAATGAAACCAAAAGCCTGCTACTTCTCTCGCTATGAGGTCGTAGCAGGCTTTACTGTCTATTCTTGCAATTAAGGGGCAAAACTATTGTTTATTTCCGCTATTGAACAGGCTGTCGGTGATTATAAATACAGTATGTTTCTTATCTGTATTTATGACCTCCTCAACTTCATCTCTTCCTTTATAACATATAGACTTAGCCTTCGTTTCGAATTTGAAGAAACAAGTATCGTTAACAATCAACATAGAATTAAGAACCCAAAATCTTAATCTAAGTTTTGATCCTGCATCAATTTCATGAGAAATAGTGTCAGAATCATGTGAAAAAGGATGTTTACCAGAAGCCACCCCCATATGAACCAGTTTAACAGGTGATGACGTTTGATTGCAAAAATCTACTCCAACGCGCCATGTCCAACAGCATGAAGTAAGGAATATGCATGGCACTAAAAGGAATAACAAGCAAAATCTTACAGTTTTACTACTCAACATATGAGATTTATTATTTAGACATAAATTACTAACAAAGGAAAAGAATTAACCCCAATCCGCCAAACATCTTGACATATATTAACAAAAGAGGATATCTATATTCTATCATGGAGTTCCTATACGGCTTACGCTTTAACAAAAGTCACATTTTTCCTTTACAATTACCTTATCATTTTTTTCTTTTAGGAGATTTCCCCTTCAACCTCAACGTAACCATCAAATGTTAATTCATTATGTTCGGGATACCCCCAATCATATATTGAGCCTTTTCCTTTTACTTTATCATCTCTCCTGTAAAGATCAATATCTAGGATTGCACCTCCGACATCTCCAACAACAAAACGGTCTAATTCATTGTTCTTGAATTGTATAAATTCTTCTGGCACAGATATATTGCCATTATAGAATTCATCGAACATTCGTTGTGCTATTCACAGAGGGTTTTTATTGAGATAGTCTCAATAAGTCAAAGGTGATAGATTTATTGTGGTTGAAAGATTTACTTCCACTTACGGATATTGCGGACAAGCCCTTCGTACTTGGCTCTTTTCACTGCAGAACCTTTGAAAAGGGCTTTATATTGCTCAGGAGTGAGGGAGCGCCAGTCTTCTTCCTGCATATCCAACAACTC
>JAIKYE010000054.1 GCA_024683455.1 Bacteroidaceae bacterium | reverse complement strand
GCATAACTTCCTTCCAAAGGCGGAATACGATGCCCTGATGAAGCAATACTACCATCCCATCCTGAAGAAGTTCGGTGAGCTGGGTCGTGAGTTCGGTCATGGCGGAATGGATTATACAATGGATGCCCGTCTTGTCTATTGTTTGCAGAATGGTCTGCCTCTTGACATCGATGTCTATGATTTGGCAGAATGGTGCGCCTTGGCAGAACTGGGTTCCATAAGCATGGATAACGGCTGCGCCGCCGTTGCCTTCCCCGATTTTACCCGAGGCGAATGGAACAAGCAGCAAGGCTTCTGTCATGCTTATGCCTCGCCCGAAGACGAAGCAGCTGCTGAGAAGGCTGCTCGCGAGAGTACTGCAAGGCAGAAGGAGCTGGCAGCGAAGAAAAAACTCTGGGAGAAGTACGACAAACAGCAATCCAAGCGATAAACAGCGGGTGGAGAGGCTTTAGGGCTTCTTAATCATCATGGTCTTCAGGCGCAGGATGCCGTTGTACTCGTTGTCGTAGTATTCGATACGTATGATGTGCTTCTGGCCTTTGGTGGTGCTGATGGTTGCCACACGCGAGGTCTCAGCATGGTCGCCCCAGTCGGAGCAGAGCTCCTTGCCGTCAACAAACAGCCTGTATCCATCGTCGCCGTTGATGGCGAACACAATATCGCCATCCTCGGGCGAGGTGAGCTTGCTTTCCAGAATCATACTCCATCCGTCTGGCGTTACGCCTTCGCGTGGACTCTGACTCTCGAACATGTCCACCTTCTCCATCTGAGCTGTTGCTACGGCGTTACCTTTCATGGTCTTGTTATTGAAGTAACGGGCGCTAAAACCTGTCTTGCCGTTGGCCTGATAAGCATCTGCTGGAACATCCGTCAAAGCGCTCTCTAGATTTAGTAATTTGACAGCACGCTGATAGTTGTTCCCTATGCCCATCTGCTCCATCAGGACCTTGTTGATATTGTTATACTTCTGGAAGAATGAACTCAATGTCGCATCTTGATTTTCAGGATGATATGACAGACGTAGCGGTGTGGCTTCGAGATAGCCGAAGTCTTCGGTATATACCATGCCGGCATCGTGCTGCTTGAAGTCCTGAACTACGGTTTGGATGTGACGAAAGGCTCCCTTTGTACCTGCTACCAAAGCTGATTCCTGAGGCATCTCTATCTCCAGTTTAGCACCATTGGCGCAGTCGATCTGACCCAGGTTGATGGTGGCCTCCAGATTCATACCATCGTAGGTAATAGCCCCTCTCCCCGCTCCCCCAAAGGGGAGGGCTTTTTCATTAACTTTAACGCTAACGGGTGCCTTCTGGCAGGGAAGAGCTACGTAGTACTGACGCTTGGCGGGCATATCCTTGTATTGCCCCTTGCGTGCCCCTATGGTCACGCAGAGCTTGTTGCCATTGCGGGTGTAAGAGAGGGGAGTGGTGGCATATTCCGTCACGTAGTTCTTGTCCTCGCCGTTATCCTCGTATAATACAAATTCGCCCTTGTCGGCACCTGGGAACACACGTACAGTCACTGCCTGCTCCGTTCCTGACAGATTCTTCAGTTTACCGTAGTAGGGCAGAATGCTTCCTGCCTTTATGTAAACAGGGTATTCATCCATGGTGAAGCGACGCTCGTAGGTCTTGCCACCCTGCAGCATTTCGCCCGTCTCATACTCCAGCCACTCTCCTGCAGGCAGCCATAGTTTGACGGTAGCATAGCCGCTCTCCTTATTCACCTCTTCTGTCACAGGAGCAATCAGCATATTATCGCCAAACATATACTCCTCCTTGTACTCATAAGCCTCCTTAGCCTCGGGGCTGTCGTAATAGAGAGGACGACAGAGCGAGATACCCGTCTCGTATGCCTTGCGGGCCATAGTGTATATATAAGGCACGAGGGCATAACGTCCGTTGATGACGTTGGCCAGTCGCTGCTGTGTTGGTTGGTCGAAGGCCCAAGGCTCCTTGTTCAGGCTGGGGTCTTTGGTGCTATGGCTACGGATGATAGGCATATACTCGCCCATCTGCATGGCGCGGGTGTAGAGCTGAGGCTCAACGGGTGTCCCGTAGCGCTTGCTCTGATGTCCGCCGATGTCGTGGCTCCAATAGCCGTACAGCACGTTAGAGGCTGTAGAGTTGAAGTAGGGCAGGAACTTCAGACTCTTCCAAGTGATGTAGGAGTCGCCAGAGAAGCCAATCTGATAGCGGTGGTTGCCCAGTCCGCCCCAGCGGTGATAGAGCATAGGACGCTTTGTGCCATTGTTTTCCATATCCGTAAACCAGATATAGTTGCACCAGAAGACATTATCCAGACTCTTGATGGCGCGGTCTTTTTCCCACTGTTGCCAGTCGAGCCACCAGAAATCAACACCCTCGTCGATATAGGGATGCAGATAGGTGTCGAAGAGTGCCTTCACGTATTTCTTGTCAGAGCCCAGCCATGTGTATGTCTTGCCGTCGTCCTTGCCCAGACGCTGCATAAATTCGTTGTATTTCTTCTCGTAGGGGCGTACACCATCGGCTGGGTGCAGGTTCATGGTTGTCTTCACGCCCTGCTCGTCCAGATACTTTAGAAAAGCCTTGTAGTCGGGGAAGAGACGTTCGTTCCAGTCCCAGCCCGTCCAGCCACCGCCAGCCTGCTCGCTGATGGGGTGCCAGTCCATATCTATTACCAATACGTCAAGGGGAAGGTCCAGACGCTGGAAGTTACCTATCAGGTTACGCAGGTCCTGATCGCTATAGCTCCAATAGCGGCTCCACCAGTAGCCGAAGGTATAACGGGGAGGCAGAGGCACCTTGCCGGCAAACTTGGTATAAGAAAGCAGTGCACCCTTGTAGTCGTGTCCGTAAGCCATGAAGTACCAGTCCTGAGCTCCTTCGGCACTCTTGCGCTCCGTTACCCAGTCCCAGTCCTTTGCACCATCGAAGAGCAGGCTCTTACTATCGTCTATCAGGCTCCAGCCGTCTGTGGCCAGGATACCGTCCTCAATGGGCATTTCACGTTTTGGGTTGCTGTACTGATATTCCGAGCCGTCGTAGCCGTCCAGTGTACGGTAGGTTCCCTTCAGGTTGCCCTTCTGCTGCATACCGGGGTTCCAAACGAATGGGGTAGAGATAGCCTTGGTGCTGCTGATAGTCAGATTCTCAGCACTCAGGGGTGCAGAACCTTTCTTGTACACCAGTTTCAGCTTGTTGGTACTGATGGTTACCTGCTTGGCATTGTCTTTAATAGTGTAATGTACTTGGGGGTATTCGCGGATAACGGCCATAAAGCTCTTGTTATCTACGAATTTGCCGTCTGGCGCATATTCCAGACGCAGTGTTCCTTCGTCAATCAGGGTAAAACGCACATTGGCATCTTTATAAACAACGTTCGCCAATGCAGAGCCGGATGCGCACAGCATCAGGCTGAGGATAATGGTCCTAAACACTTTTCTCATTTTGGTTATTATTGGTTTCTGGCTACAAAGGTAATGTAAACCTAATGAATAACCAAATATGTTTGAGTTTTTCTGAGAGTCTGCGGGACTCTTATAATATATGGATGTATTTCAGTAGAAACAGGATGGCAAGGATGTACATCACGGGGGAGATATCCTTATACCGGCATGTGAAGACCTTTATCAGCACGTATGAAAGGAGGCCCAGAACGATACCCTCTGATATGCTTGCCGTCAGTGGCATGGTGATGATGGTAATGAAGCTGGGGACGGCCTCTGTGTAATCAGTAAAGTCTATCTTCTGGATAGATTTTGTCATCAGCACACCTACAATAATCAGTGCACTTGTGGTGGCTGCCGCAGGAATGATTAGGAAAAGGGGTGAGAAGAAGAGGGCCAACAGGAAGAAGAATGCTACGGACAATGAGGTGAGGCCTGTGCGCCCACCTGACATGATGCCTGTTGTACTCTCCATAAATGTTGTTATGGTGCTTGTCCCGCACAGCGCTCCTGCTGTTGTTCCTATGGCGTCAGCCATCATAGCATGTCCCAAACCAGGCATGCGGCCCGTCTTTTCATCTACCATGCCAGCGCTGTTGAATGTGCCGATAAGTGTTCCTAACGTATCAAAGAGATCCATAAAGAGCAGCGTGAAGACTACAATATAGTAGTTGAGGTCCAACTGCAGGAATCCAGAGAAATCCAGGCTCAGGGCTATGGGTGCCATAGACTTGGGCTGACTGATGATGGAAAAGCCTTCAGGCAGTTGGGTTACGCCCAGAGGAATGCCTATGACGGTGATGATAATAATCGTGTAGAAGAGGGCTCCCTTGATGCGTGCTGCCATGAGGATGCTTGCCAATACTATGCCGCAGGCAGATAAGATGGTGGTAGGAGTCCAGGGCGCCAGAGCGGTTGTTGTTGCTTCGTTGCCTATGATAATGCCTCCGTTCTCAAGGCCTAAGCAGGCGATGAAGATTCCTATACCTACGGTAATAGAGTAGCGTAGGCTTTTGGGAATGGCCATGACCACAGCTTCACGCACTTTAAAGAAGGTAAGAAGGATGAAAACAACACCCTCGATAAATACAGCCGCCAGTGCCTCTTGCCATGAATATCCCATACCCAGTACCAGTGTATAGGCAAAAAAGGCATTCAATCCCATACCTGGAGCTAACGCAAACGGCAGCTTAGCATAGAAAGCCATTACCAATGTTGCTATGATGGACGACACGATGGTGGCGGAGAACAGCGCTCCCTTGTCCATGCCTGTCTCGCCTAATATCAGGGGATTCACGGCCAATATATATGACATGGTCAGAAACGTGGTAAGTCCTGCCAGCAACTCTGTCTTTACGGAATGTTTTGTAGGGTCGAAGCCCACTAATGCGAGAACCTTATTCATCTTCCTCTTTCTTGTTTGTGTGTTACCATCTATTGTTTATCACCATCCTGACCAGAGTTGACGCATGTATTGGCGGTATAGCTCATCCCATCGGGTGATGGTAGCGCCAAAGAAGTCGCGTGTGTATCCGTCCAGGAAGGTTTTCTTCTCTTCATCGTTGCCTAACGATTGCCAAGTCTGTTCTACGAAGGGGAGTTCGCGCTCCCCCTTATCCAGGAAGTACTGCTGTGCTGCCTCCATGCTGCCGCGGCAACTGCCCCATTTGACAGTGGCCAGACGGTTGGCCTGACGATAATGCCACAGGGCGGCATCGTCACGCAGACGGTGCTGTCCGCAGACGTTGAGCATCATGGGTAGGGTAGTGTTACCTGCGAATATAGGGAAACGGGGCGACTGACCAGGGTTGTCCAGACAGATCCATGCTACACCGCCTACCTCGTCGGGCAACCAGGAACGTAGCTGTATGATAGTGCTGTAGGCACACCAACTGACGCTGACGGTACGGATGTTCTGCATGGTAGAATCGTTGAGCAGCTTACCATAGAGTGTAATTTCATCGGGTCGCATCCATGGGTTGGTAATCATGGCTTTGCCTTTTACCTCTGAATGGGCAACTAGGCTGTCAACCTTACAAGACAGGCTTTGGTCTGTTCCCTCGTAATAAGAGCCAAGTAGTTTGGCTACACGCTCTACGCTTACCAGCGAATCGGGTTTCACACTTACGGGCAGCTCCTCCATATCGGCCGTGAAGCCTTTGGAGGGTGCCAACTGTTGCATGATGAACAACTCGCGTACCGAATAGTTCTTGGGTTCGTCGAAGTAATTGCCGCCGCTGTATGCTTTCCAGAAAGAGAAATCCTCCTTGCCGTCCCAAAGTTTCATCTTACGTGCTACCTCAAATACATTCTCGGAGGCCATGAAATGGTCGGGGTCGGTAAGGTCTATTTTTCCAATCCTGCTTACATTGGCACTGACGGCAATCTCATCATCTGGAATGCGCTGGGCAGCCCATACACCGCCAATCTTCTTGGGCCCTTCGCCCTGTACCTCGAAAATCCATACCTCGTTCTTGTCGGCAATGGTCAGGCACTCGCCAGAGTCGCCGTAGCCGTATTTCTTTATCAGCTCACCCATCAGACGGATGGCCTCGCGGGCTGTGGTACAACGCTCCAAGACTATGCGTTCCAACTCCTCAATCATGAACATGCCTGCCTTGTTCTCCATCGTGTCACGACCGCCATAGGTGGTCTCACCGATACCCAACTGATGCTCATTGAGGCAGGGATATGCAGTGTTCAGGTAGCGATAGGTATGCTTTACCTGTGGAATCTTGCCCTTCTCCTTTATGTCTGTGCGGTCGCTGGCGTGCTCTGTGTGCATGGTTCCCTCATAGACACTCATGACGGTGTCATTGGGATAGTCGGCAGCAGGAATGATATTCATCCAGGTACGATACCACGAGTCGCACGTGTGACTGGTGATGACGCTGCCATCGGCAGAAGCCTTCTTGCCTACCATGATGCTGGTGCAGGCATCCTTGTCTATTCCATCAGCAAAACAACCTATTGATACCAACAGGAAAAAGAGTGAAAACACTGTATTTCTTCTCATTATCTTGTACCTTATTTTTAATTTTGGTGATAAAGGTACAAATATTTCAAGGATAAAGAACGGGAAAACCACAGAAATATCATTTTCTTTGCAAAAAAAATATTTCCGGTCGGATAAAAAAATAAGCATTTCTTTTGTTAATCCCCTACATAATCGTATTTTTGCAAAAACTTTGCATAATTTAACATCAATATAGACTATTATTGACACTATTATGACATTACGTGTAACTTTAAACGCTGCCTTTCTGGCAGCTACCATGGGTCTTTCTGCCCAGACACCTATGAAGGCTCCTGCTGGAGGAAAGGCTATCAGTGATGAGTTGATCGGTATTTTCTTTGAGGATATCAGTAGTGCTGCCGATGGTGGCCTTTATGCCGAACTGGTTCAGAACGGCTCCTTCGAGTTTAATCCTACGGAACGTGATGGCTGGGGACCAGGCACAGCATGGCGTCTTCAGCGTCCCGGTCATTCGCTGGGCCGTATGGAGGTACGCATGGATAATGCGCTCAATGCAAACAATCCTACCTATATGCGCCTTTACATAGAACGCGTAGGACATTATTACGACTACGACGGATGGACAGGTATCGGCTTACAGAACGATGGTTTTGACGGCTTCAGCGTAAAGGCTGGCTCAAAGTACAACTTCTCTGCTTTCCTGCGTAACGTGGAGGGCGTAGCTAAGAACGTTCGTGTAGTATTGGTAGAGCCACAAGGGTGGGGGAAGAGTCCCAAACTGCTGGCGGAAGCTACCGTGAAAGCAGAATCTTCTGATTGGAAGAAGTATGAGGCTGTACTGACCCCCAACGCAGACTGTACGAATGCGGCTTTTCAGGTTCTGGTATTAGAGACTGGCGCAGTGGATATCGATGAAGTGTCCCTGATGCCTGAGGATACCTACAAGGGTCATGGCCTGCGTAAGGATTTGGCTCAGGCACTGGCCGACTTGAATCCTAAGTTCATGCGCTTCCCTGGTGGATGCGTAGTGCATGGCGGAGGTGACGGCTTCTGGAATACCTATCGCTGGAAGACTACCATCGGTCCGAAGGAACAGCGTCGCAGCCTCAAGAACACATGGGGTTATCACCAGAGCATGGGACTGGGTTACTATGAGTATTTCCAGTTCTGCGAGGATTTGGGTATGCAGCCGTTGCCCATCCTGCCCTGTGGTGTCAGTTGCCAAGGTGCCAACGGCGGTTGGAGCATGAAGGATCAGGCTCAGGATGCCGTGCCCATGAATGAGATGGACGAATGGGTCAGCGAAGCTCTCGACCTGATAGAGTGGGCCAATGGCGACCCTGCAACATCCAAGTGGGCAAAGATGCGAGCCGATGCCGGACACCCAGCACCCTTCAACCTGAAGTATCTGGGTCTGGGCAATGAGGAGAGAATCTCACCCGAATTCTGCGAGCGCTTCACTTATATATATAATAAGGTGAAGGCTAAGTACCCCGAGATAGTGATTGTGGGCACAGCCGGTCCTGGCTCACATCCCGGCAAT
Organism: Bacteroidaceae bacterium; assembly: GCA_024683455.1. Lineage (GTDB taxonomy): Bacteria > Bacteroidota > Bacteroidia > Bacteroidales > Bacteroidaceae > Physcousia. Next base: position 8,716 of record JAIKYE010000054.1, on the reverse strand, counting down.
CCAGATCTGGAGAACGGATGGAATCTTGCAGAGAAGTTGGGCATGCCCATCATCGACGAGCATTATTATGAGCCCAACACCTACTTCCTGAATAAGCGTCAGTACGACAGCTATCCTCGTAACCGTAAGACTAAGGTTTATCTGGGCGAATATGCATCTAAGGACAAGAAGCTTATTGACGCACTGGCAGAAGGCCTGTATCTGCTTCATGTGGAGCGCAACGGTGATGTGGTTTGCATGACCAGCTATGCTCCGCTCTTTGCCCGCAAGAATGCCACCAACTGGAACCCCGACCTTATCTATTTTGATAATGAGCGTCCCATCCTTACCTGCAGCTACTATGTGCAGCAACTGTTCGGTCAGAGCTCAGGCCAGTATTACTATGGCAAGTGTGTGCGTTTCGAGGGCGATGCTGCCAAGGTGGTACAGCCTCAGGAGAATGTTCATTACGGTCAGAGCGTTGTCCTGAACGTAAAGACCCGTCAGCTGTTTGTGAAGTTGGTCAACGCTTCTGCTGATGCCAAGAAGGCCAATGTTGACCTATCTCGTTTCAAGGGCATGCAGCCTACGGCTGTAAAGACAACTCTCGCAGGAAATCCCGATGACGAGAACAACTTCGACCAGCAGCCTATAGCACCCAAGAATGAAACCATCAAGGCTGAGAAGAAGTTCGCCATCGACCTTCAGCCATACTCCATGGTAATGATTACTTATGAGCTTTAATCAGCGATAATAGGCATGCATTATTGCATGCGCGAGACAAAGACTATTCTTGCCATTGGCGAGAATAGTCTTATTCATTTTATTCATCTTCAGGCTCCTCTTCGACATCATCGTTGTCGAACATAGGCTCTATGCCGTCCAGTGCATTTTGGGCAGCATCCATGGCTGAATTAATGGCGTTGTTCAGTGCATCGCCAGTGACCTTTATATATGCCTCGGTGAATTCTGCTCCTAATTCAGTCAGCTTTGTTTCCTGTGCTTTAGTCAGCGAGAGAGTATCAAGGTCTTCAAGGACATCCTGAGCCTGTTCTGCCAAGGTCTGCATCTTAGCAGGATTCTTTGTCTCTTTCATTTCTTGGACAATCTCTTCAAACTGGCCAATAATCTTTTCGTTACTGTTGCCACAGGATGACAGCATACCCGTTACAAACATCGCCAAGGAAATCAATAGCAAATACTTCTTCATAATAGCAGTTTTTAGTTGTTTTGTGTTGTTAGTATTACCGTATAGTTTGTTTTTTATTTGCTCTGTGTGTAGCCTTCGTTCTTGAGAATTTCCAATAGGCGGGGGCGATGGTCACCTTGGATGATTATCTCTCCATCCTTGGCTGTTCCGCCTACGCCACATTTCTGCTTCAGTAGTTTACAAAGTTCATTCATATCTTCTTCCGAGCCCACAAAGCCTCGGATAATGGTAACGGTCTTACCGCCTCGTCCAGCCCGTTCCATTGCCAGACGTAGTTTCTGCTGCTTCTTGGGCAGCGTCTGTATCTTGTCATCGTCCTCCTCGTAGATTGTTTCTGTCACTTCTGGCACAGGAACACCTGTAAGGGCGCTAAGTTTACTTTTCCAGTCTTCCATTTCTTCTTTCCTTATTTGATTTTGGCATTTGGGAAAATCAAAGGTACGAATAAGCGGGCGAAGAGCCAAAGAAAAGTTTAATTTTTTTCTATTATTATTTTGTAATTGCTTTTATGGTGTAGCCTTCACGTCTTAGCATAGCTATTAGTGATTCACTCCCCATAAGATGGCGACAACCGACAGCTATCATGCTTGGCTGCTTGATTATATTCTCCTTGATAACGGGAATCCAGATGACATTACGGTCATATGCAATTCTTTTCTTCATCGGGTCATTCTTCTCCATTCCTACAACATCCCCGGATTCACCCAACAGGCTTTCCATTTTGCATGTATCATTTAACAAATATACAGCAGCCAGTCTCTTCTTTATGTTTGTCAGGCTGTCTTCGTTTTCCCCATAATGGATGTACTTGTAAAGCATGTCTGCCTGCTCCTCAAGGGATACTGACACAGTATCTATATCGGCATTAGTAAATTCTGTAATCATCGAAGCCAACGGCTCAAAAACACTGGCATAACTCTCTACGGATCCCACGTTGATGCCTTGTTTCTGTACTTCTTGGTAAAGAAGTTCATCCACGCTTAAGCCGTTAGGTTTGAATAATGATTGAATAAAATACCTTGAGATCCAATAGTTGGGTTTCTTTTTCCAGTATTCTGCATCTTTCATCTTATTGGAGAGATATTCATCTACCTCCCTAAATGCTGTGCTGTCTAAAAGTTGATGGTAATTAGTTCCTTCTGGCATCATCCACTTGGGGCTGGGATTCGTGATCTGTTTATATATCTCTATTGATAATGTCTTTAGTGTGTCGTTATACTCTTTAGCTCCTTCTGCATTGAGTCCCCCTTCAAAGAGAACAACCTTCACCTCTTTTAATGCATTATCCAATCCTGTAATACTGTGTATCTCTTCTGTTGTAAAAATGTGCTCGTCTCCATGACAAGTGCCAAATAAATAAGACTTCTGTGTAAGTCCGTTGCCACTAATCTCCCATAGCCAACCGGGATTCTTGGCTGTGGAGTTTGACACTTTTGTTTTTGCGCAGACTGAAACAGAGATGAAGGCGCACCCCAGTAGGGCAGCGAAGAATGTACTTTTCATATTATACCAATACCATTTATAAAATTTAGAAATCTGATGTAAAGATAAATCAAAATATTATAAACAAGGCCTGTTGCCAAGCGATAAAATACGCATTTGCCGTTTGTTTAACATAAATTGTTAGATATTGGCGTATATTTATTAGATATTCACATCAGATAGTTTTCCCTATACGATACTGAACAGGAACTGCTGGCCTGTATATTCCCAACGTAGGGTGCCGAAGCGGATGAGACGCGCCAGAAGCATGATGACCCTGTGGCGGGGCAACTTGGATGCGCTGATTATCTGGTTCAGCGTCTGACGACCTTGCATTGTGCTCAGCAGTTGGCGGATGTCATCGTCATAGGTGAGCATGATGCCCTGAGGTTTCTGCGTCTCTCGCCAGAGGGCAAGATGGACGGGTGAAGCCACGATGTTCTCGTCGGCAATGCGGATATATGCACGCATGTTGCCCTCCTCGTCATGCACACAGACGGGCCGCCTTAGCGATGGGGGAACGGTAGCAATGACTACGGTTCGCCCATCTACATGGTAGGTGTCAAACTTGATGCTCGCCTCTGGCTTGCAGAATTTGTAGGCAGCCTGATGCATCATGAAGATTTCCTCCTCGCTCCGGACACCGGCTATCTGTCCGTCGTCACGTACGCCGATGAGCAACCGTCCTCCATCTGTATTGGCAAAGGCTGATACCGACTTGGCCAACTTGCTGGCATCTGCCACACGATATTTGAAGTCCTGCTGCTGATGCTCACCCTCGCGTATGAGGCTAAGAAGATACCGTTTGTCATCCATACAGGGAGTGGAGGTGCCAGTGGTTTATTCGTCTGTTTTCGTTTCCCCCGGTTGCAGATAGTCCGACGGCATCTGGGTGTCTATTCCATCCCGGCGGGCATAGATATGGGGCGACATAATCTCCACACCAGCCTCAAAGAACCGCTTCAGGAGATTCTGATGCAACTCAGAATAGATGCGCGGCAGAGCTGCGGAGTTGTCTGTGTAGGCATTTATCTCGTATTCTACATAGAAATCGTCCAGGGCCGTGGTCATCATAAAAGGCTTGGGTGTCTTCTTAACACCGTTGGTATCAAGGGCGGCGCCCTCCATGATTTCCTTGATCAACTGCCAGGGTACATCGTAGCCTATGGTCACCTTGGTGTGTACGATAATGCCGAAGGTCTTTGCTGCCTCTGTGAAGTTGGACGTCTGGGCACTGAGCATGTTGGAGTTTTGGATGGTGACCACCTCATTCTTACGTGTACGGATGCGGGTAACAAGGATGTTCTTCTCTATAACCTCACCCACGATATCGCCCACCTTTATGTAGTCGCCGATATGGAAGGGGCGCATGTAGGTCATTACCAGTCCTGCCATGATGTTGCCGATGATAGCCGTAGAGCCTAATGAGATGATGAGACCCAGGAAGACTGATACGCCTTGGAAGATAGCAGAATTGGAATTGGGAAGCAACGGCCATATCATCACCAGCATCAGCGCATAGCTCAGTACGCGCAGGATATAGAATGTAGGCGCAGCCCAGTCGGAATAGAAGCCGTTTATCTTCAGGCGGCCCGAGGCTATCTCATCTGCAAAGTATTTCATGCCTCTGACCAGATAGCGGAAGCAGAGGAAGATGACGATAATCTTGAAGAGGTTGGGCAGATAGTCCACCAATGAACTCAGGACATCTTTCACAGGGTTCCATACGTAGCCTATCATGGTGTAGGTGAAAGTCTTGGTCTCTGGGAAGATGGAGAACAGGACAGGTACGGAGATAAACAGCTGGAGGATGATACACAGGATGCGGAGCACCTTGTACATGAACATGAGGGCAACGCCCTGGCGATGTACATTCAGGAGCTCATAGTCCTTGATCTTGATGGGCTTTATCCAGTTTATGGTCCTGCGCATTACCTTGCGTCTCCATCGGGCAAACAGCCATATTGTCAGTTTTATGAGCAGGAGCTGTCCTATAATCAGCAGCAGGGCAAAGGCTATCCTGCGTATCTTCTTCTGCATGCCATACGTCTCGTGCAGACTGCTGACCTTCTGCTGTAGGATGGCCATAAACTCTTTGGCCAGTTGCTCGCGGGGCTTGTTTTCCCAGATGCCGTCCGTATCCGTGATGCTTAGGATTACGCTGTTGCCCGCCATGATATCGGTGGAGAAATCGCTCTCGAAGACATAGAGGCTGTCCGAGTGGAAGAATAGCTTATGCGCCAGTTCTTCTATGACTTTGCCTGCCGCCTTTACCCTTGCCTCTGGAAGCATTCCGCCGGAACGGGCGTAGAGGGTGAGCAGCGTATCGCCTTCCACCACCAGTGGCGACCCAGTAGTGACATGTCGGAGTGAATCTATGCGCTGCCGCCGTTGTGCCTTGATCAGTGAGTCTGCGCGGGCATTCTCTCCTGTGCGCTCCAACTGTTCCTGCAGCAGGATGCGCTGCATCTGTAGTTCCTGTACCTGTGTGGTGAGCACCTGCACCATAGAGTCCGAAGCAGCCTTCGCGGAATCGTCAGGTGATATATTTGTCTCCTGTGCATACGACGGGGAAAAGATCCCAGCCAGAAGGAATGAAAATAGGATAAGAGTTCTTCTCATATTGCTTAGTTCGTTTGGCTTAAATCATGGTCAGACACCACAAATATACATATTTTTCTTTTATCACCGTAGCATAGCGGATGAAATTCTTTATTCCCTCCTTCGTTTTATGCCATATTATATATAAAAGGTGGGGGAAAGGGGCGTAGTTCTTCGAAAAATTCGTATCTTTGCAGAAGTAATTATAAATGCCAATAAACTATGCTTGGAAACAAAAGACTACAGACTACTTTTTTTGCCTTGGCTTGTATGCTTACAGCATGGGCAGCAGACAAGGATGTACCACTGGTTCAGAATGTGATGGGCTATGAGAGCCAGTCGCTCAACGGTGCATGGAATTACATTGTTGATGTACAGGAAGAAGGATATTACGATTATCGCATGAATGTGTCACGCTGGGGCTTCTTCCAGAATGCCAAACCCCAGAAGCCGGAAGACCTGATAGAGTACGACTTCGACAAGTCGCCCACCATGCAGATTCCTTCCGACTGGAACACGCAGGACGAGAAGCTGTTCTTCTATGAGGGAACGGTGTGGTTCTATAAAAAGTTTGGCCTCACCCCCAGCCCCTCTCCGAAAAGCGAGGGGAGTTCCAAAGGTAAAGGAGAAAGACGTCTGCTTTATTTTGGAGCTGTGAACTACGATGCTCATGTGTATGTGAATGGTCAGCATGTGGGGCATCACGTGGGCGGCTTTACGCCTTTCAACTATGATGTGACAGACCTGCTGAAGGACGGAGAGAATACGGTTATCGTGAAGGTGGACAACAAGCGCCATGCCGAGGATGTTCCTACCCAGATTTTCGACTGGTGGAACTATGGCGGTATCACGCGCGATGTGAAACTGGTAAGTGTTCCTGCCCTTTATCTGGAGGACTATAGTTTCAGCCTCACCCCCGTCCCCTCTCCGAAAAGCGAGGGGAGTAAGATTTCCATCCCGAAGACACGCGAGATATCTTTCTCTGCCAAGCTGAATAGGGCAGAGGCTGGTCAGCAGGTTACCGTCTCTATTCCCGAGCTGAAGATAGAGAAAACTTTCACCACCGATGCAGAAGGCAATGTTCAATGTTCAATGTTCAATGTTCAATCCAAGAAGTTGCAGCTTTGGACGCCCGAGAATCCTAAACTTTATCAGGTGAAGATAAGCGTGGGGGCTAATGCCGTTAGTGACGAAATCGGTTTCCGCACCATAGAGACACGTGATAGACAAATTCTTCTGAACGGGAAGCCTATCTTCCTGAAAGGCATCAGCATACACAATGAGAAACCCAACGGCGGCGGACGTGCCAACAGCGTAGAGGATGCCCGTACTTTGCTCTCTTGGGCTCAGGAGTTGGGCTGTAATTTTGTTCGTCTGGCACACTATCCTCATCACGAGGAGATGGTACGCGAGGCAGAGAAGATGGGTATCCTTGTTTGGTCGGAAATTCCTGTCTATTGGACCATTGCATGGAAGAATCCTCAGACGTACGAGAATGCCAAGAATCAGCTTACCGATATGATAGCCCGCGACCATAACCGCGCCAATGTCATCATCTGGAGTATTGCCAACGAGACACCTCATTCACCCGAGCGTGATACCTTCTTGGGCAATCTGGCTCAGTATGCCCGTACGCTGGATAATACCCGCCTTATCTCTATGGCTATGGAGGTTACGGGTGCTTCCAACTATGTGAATCGCCTGAACGACAATATGAACAAGTACGTGGATGTGGTAAGCTTCAATCAGTACATCGGTTGGTATCGCGATGTGAACGATGCACCCAAGATGAAGTGGGAGATACCTTACAACAAGCCTGTCATCATCAGCGAGTTTGGCGGTGGTGCCCGCTACGGCCTGCATGGGCCCAAGAACCAGCGTTGGACCGAGGAGTTCCAGGAGAACCTCTACATAGAGAACTGCGCTATGCTCGACAAGATAGAGGGCCTTGCCGGCACTACTCCATGGATTCTGAAGGACTTCCGTTCCCCTCGCCGCGTACTCCCGGGTGTTCAGGATTATTACAACCGCAAGGGACTCTTCAGCGATAAGGGCGAAAAGAAAAAAGCCTTCTATGTGCTGAAGAAATGGTACGAAGGGAAATAACCCTGAGTAAATAGTCTTTCCTTTAGACGGCCCGCTTACTTCCTTTAGGCGGGGCGCTTACTTCCTTTAGACGGCCCGCTTACTACGGGTAAGCGATTTAGCTGCAATATCCGTGATTCCGTTAATCCGTAAATCCGCAGATCAGTTTTACTATTTCATTCAGTTTAAGACATTGTTCCCTCATGATAGTCATTTTTTCATTATGATGATCCCATGGAGCCAATATCAAAAGCTGACCTTTGGCACAGGCATCCATACGCCTTCCTCCAGGTTTTGCCAAATCTGTAAAACCGTTCTCTTGCAAATAGATTAGCGGAAAACCTCCCTCAAATGCTGCCCTCATGATGGTTTTCTCTCCTTTTGAAATAGCTGGCGATACCAGTACGGCTCCTTGTTGTGCGGCCTGTAAACAGACAGCGAGTTTAGCCTGCAAATCTGCCTCAGAGATACTTCTTGAGCATTGTACTTGCAGTTTGAATGGGCATTCCAGAAGAAAACGGTTTCCTATTGCAGAAAAACTTTGCCTGGCATATTCCAGATTCCGCTGTACCTTGAACAAATCAGGATGTTCTCTCTTCATTAGTAAACGGCGAGGATTATCCTTAAGGTAGTTAATCCAGTTCTCGAGTTGCCCACCCCTTAACAATATCTGGTCGTTATAGCCTTTGGCAAATAAAAGGCCGTTCTTCCGGTCCTGTTGTGCGTGTTGCTGTGCCACAGCAACGAGCTCTACAGGCATCAATTCTCTAAAGGCTTGATTACACGCTTGTTTAAAGCCTAGTAGGATTTTTCCAAGCGGCTTTTCCATCTTCTTTGTCACAAAGAGTATACCATGAAGGTGGTCTGGCATCATCTGTAGTGCAACAACCTTAATCTCTGCATGATGGTAACTAATAGATTGCCATATTTCAGCAACAGCCTTTCCTATAGGTGACAATTCAATATGAGGAGCCTCTGCTGATGGTTCTTTAACTTCACTGCGCCCCACAACTTTGCCAAAGAGGGGCTTGCGTCCCTCCGTTACCATTGTTATCATATACATGCGTCGTGCAGTATAATCATTTTCTACACAACGACGTTGCATGGATGGTATCTTCTCTCCAGCAAAAGCCTTCCTCTCTTCAAATGAATATTTATCCATAAATTGAGGTTAAAGTTACGATTAAGCGAGAACAATACAAAATAAAATGGTTTTTATTTTTATTGTCGAGCGTTAGTAACTTCGGCGAAGCCAATGTTATGCATTTTTTGAGGGAATCTTTTTGTGGTATTTGATTTTTTTGTAATTTAGCGCTCGTAAATATTATGATTTAACTATGAACTATATTTTTTGCTTTC
>JAIKYE010000043.1 GCA_024683455.1 Bacteroidaceae bacterium | reverse complement strand
CCTAATTGTCCGTTATTTCACATCGCGCTCCTGGATGGCTTTGCCGGAACCCCATGCGGTACCCACCTTCTCGCCAACCACGCTGTACTCGTTCTTGGCAGAGTCGAAGATGACGGGCTGTAGCTTGGCGAGGTCAATGTTGCCCTCTTCGTCAAGGATGCTCTCGTCGGCACTCATGTTGACAATCTCTCCGACCACACGGGCACCACCATTCTCGTCCTCGTCGAAGGTCACCACTTTGCACTCCAAAGTCAATTTGTACTCATTGATGATAGGAGCATCCACATTGGGACTGGGGGTAATGGTGAAACCTGCCTTGGCTACTTTGTCAGGCACGTCGTTTCCTGACACAATGCCGAAGTAGTCGCTCTGGACGATGTCGTTCTTGGTGGCAAAGCTGATGGTAAAGGCCTTCTTCAGACGGATATTGTCCGTGGTCTTGTGCTTGGAAAGCTCGAAAGTAATGTGCTTCGGTCCGCACTGACCGCCCCATGCAGCCATCATCACGTCAGGATTCTTCTTCTCATCCCATGTGGCAATCATGATGGCGGGCAGCGGCGTGATAACGGCCTTGTCGCTGAAGTTCTTGCGGCCTTCCACCTCCTTGATCTCCACTTTCTCCTTTTCGGGATTCACGTTTAACTCCTCGTTGCTCTTCTGCTCTTTGTTTCCACAGGCAGCCATGAGCAGTACGCCTGTCAGCGCGAAGGCTGATGTCTTTAGTCTATTCATTTCTTTCTTTATCTTTAAGTGATTCTATCAGTATGTCAAGTTGTTGGGCAAGGACTGTATAGTCATCAATCTGGAGTGGACAGGCTTTCAGCGTTTCCCCCATGCCTCCAGGAATGAGTTTGAAGGCTTGCTCTTCCATATCGCACCCTTTCTTTGTCAGGCTGACAATCTGCTGGCGCTTGTCAAGTTCACCTTTCTTGCGAATGATGAGTCCCTGCTTCTCCATGCGCTGAAGCAGCGGAGTGACGGTATTCGTCTCCAGCATCAGCCGGTGGGCGATGTCATTCACAGGCTGGCTGTCCTTTTCCCATAAAACCATCAGTACCAGATACTGCGGATAGGTAATGCCCAGCTCGGTAAGCATCGGCGTATAGGCCTGTGTAATCAGTCTCGAAGCCGTATAGAGACGGAAGCAGATTTGATTGTCAAGTTGTAATTCTGAGTATGCCATTGTTGTATGATTTGCATAAAAGGCTTCGTTTACAACATCTCCTCAATGTCCTTCTCAAAGTCCTTAGGCTCGGTAGTAGGCGCAAAACGCTTGATGGTCTCGCCGTCTTTTGAAATCAGAAACTTGGTGAAGTTCCACAGGATGTCGCTGTCTTTCTCCACACTCTTACTGAGAGTCTTCAACAAGGTATGTGTAGCCTTTGCCTTCAGCCCCTTGTACTCCTCGGTAGGAGCCTGAGCCTTCAGATACTCGAAGATGGGTTCTGCGGCAGCACCGTTCACGTCGGTCTTCTTCATAATCTGGAAGGTCACGCCATAGTTCAGCTGGCAGAACTCCTCAATCTGTGCGTCATTGCCTGGATCCTGCTCCTTGAACTGGTTGCAGGGGAAGCCGATGATGACCAGTCCCTTGTCCTTATACTTCTGGTTCAGCTCCTCCAGTCCTGCAAACTGAGGGGTGAATCCACACTTGCTGGCTGTGTTAACAATCAGCAATACTTTTCCCTCGAACTGTGCGAAATCCAGTTCCTTACCTTTGCTCGTAAGAGCCTTGAAATCATAAATCTTTGCCATAATTTCCTTTGTTATTATATGGTTAGCGGTTAGCGCTCCCTCCCTCACGGGGGAGGGCTGGGGAGAGGCTGTTTATTTATCACGCTGCAAAGGTATGACAAATAAATTATATCGCAAGCGATTTAATATATACTTTAAGAGAATTTAACAATAAATCGCGTGCGATATAATATAAGGTGTTTGTGTCTGTCTCAGACGCCGAATAAGGGTTATTCCGTAGAACGGGTAATCTTCTTCCAGAAGTCGAGATCGGGCTCTTGCGCTTCTACGGCTTCTTCTATCACGTCGGGCAGGTTGCAGAAGAAATCGATGCCAGTACGCGCCTGCAACTCCTGGATGCTGATGGCATAGTCGGCAAGGTTCTTGACAGACTGTGTCTCGTCGATATGGTCTGTCCAGAAGGCGATAGCATGATAAGTGTCAGTCTCCTTGTTGTAATGTAGGAGCGCCATGTAGAAGAACTTGGGCACTATCAGTTCGTGGGTACCCTTGCCTACGCATCTCTCGGCATAGATGCCGTCCACCTCTGCGTTGTTGATGGTTACCTTGTCGGTGATGGTGGCAGCCTTCACAATATACATGGTGTCGCAATGCAGAGCTGTATATTCGTCGTTGGTAGCAAAGTCGCGTACCAATGTCTCCAGACGGCTCCACAGTCCTCCGTTGTGCGACTGGTACTGAGGCTGCATGTTGGTCAGGTAGAATGTCTGCTTGTTTTGCTCCACAGAACACTGGCGGTCTGCCGACGGACAGAGGTGACCGCGAGAGAATCCGCTTGTCCTGTAATCGTCGAGCGTTGGTGATACGGCTACCTCAGGGTCTCCCTTGAAGTCATCATTGCGGTCAGCACCAGAGAGTGAGTTGCCTGCATGCAGCTCGTAGCATGTCCAGCGATTGGCTATCAGCGAGTTGTCCCACTCCAGCGAGAGGGTGATGCCATAGTTATCTGTCCGCTTCACGATAATCTGACTCTTATCAGCTTCTGCGCTTGGTGACACATTGGCGTTCAGATGAGGATATTCCAGTCGCCATGCCTCAGGATAGTCTGTCCATCCGAACGCCTCCCAGTTGGCATTGCTGTTGCCGTCCTGCGCATAGTCAATGCGTTCTATATGGTTGTAGAGGTAGTCGACGGATGTGGCAGAATTCTTCAGATACACCTTCATACCCACGCCAGGCAGGTAGGTTACGTGTTGTAAGTCGGCGAGTGAATAGGTTACCTCCGTTCCGTCCTTCATATGGAGTACCATGCCGTGTGTCTTCCCATCGGCAGGAGCGTCGGCAGGTTCCACGGTGGTGTAGTTCTGTGCACCTGCTGTGATGCTGAACAGGAAGAATATCGCCATCCAGAAGTAATCTGAGAATTTCAGCTCGCGAGCAGCAGCCTCTCCTGCGTCACCAGGCGTTGGATTTGTGGTGTCTATGTCGCCTGTGAGGGTTACTGAAGCTGCCAGGAGGCTTGCAGGCTTTATGTCGTAAGTTTCTGTCTTAGGACTGATATATATCTTTTTCATCTTGTCTTCCTCCTTTATTTAACGAGCAGTTTCTTACCATTTGTAATGTAGATTCCCTTGTTGGCCTTTCCAACCTTCCTACCTTGCAGGTCATACCAGTTCTGATCTTTGCTACGTGACTGTTGGCCATTTATGATTTCGCCAATAGGTGTAGCATCGTCGTCGATAAACAGGCGGGCTTCAGCACCAGCGGGTACATGGAAATAGGCCCGCATACCCTTGATGGTAGCTACGCTCTCAGAAGAAGGGTAGGCAAGGCTGCCACTGTTGGTGAGGAACAGCTCCGTCTTGTCGGTGGCGAGGTTCATAGGGCTGTAGGTGCCGACGAAAGCGTAGTCGCCATCTTCAATACTTTTTGCTGGTGTGGCAGACAGTGTGACATCATCATATATGAGATTTTTGATGTCGCCAAGTTCTGGCTTTACCAGATAAGGCATGCCGGCTTCGAAGTCTAAGACTTCCACAAACTTCATCAAGGAACCCTCGCTCTGTTCGTATTTGCGCAACTGGGCATCAGCAAAAGAGGGAAGGTCGATGGGTATGCAGAACGTATTCCACTGACCAGCCTTCAGAACGCGTTTCAGGCGAACCCTTGCATGCTCAATATTCTCGTTAGGCGATACGAACTCCTGATCCTCGTCGATAACGTAGGTGACAGGGCTGTAGCCACCAAGTTTATAAGGAGTTATCCTGTTAGTGGAGGTAACGATGCCGCTAACATCTATCAGTGCATAATCATGTACGTCATTGATGGAAAAGAAAGTGCCTTCGTTGCGTATATCGTTGCCCATCACCCAGTCGCCTATGTGGCCGTTGATATTCGAATCATAACTTATAGCGATGGGTGTAGGGGTATTGTCTCCGTATTCAGCCATTGCCAGGTAGTTGGTGTTGGTATTGCTGGTGGCTACCAGCTTGACCAGTCCGTCATCCGTCTGCTTCTTGCCTATAATCCATCCTGCCACGTACTGTCCGAAAAGTGGGGCAGGGTTGAAGGTGGCTTTGGTGCTAAAGTCAAAGCAGACGGCTCCATCGTTGGTTCGTATGTATGCCTTGCCATCCTGCCCCAGCAGCATGCGCCCTCCATTGTTTTCGGGTATGAAGAGGCGCACCTCGTCGCCATCGTTTCTTTCCTTAAATCCAGTCATCTCTACGGTTGCTCCCACCGTATAGGTCTTGCTCACCAGTTCGCTGGCAACGCCCTGATAGTAGGCGCGTGCCTTAACGGTGGTAGTGCCTGTAATCTTGAAGTTGGTGGTGAGTGTTGCTTTTGTGCCATTCACCTCCGACGGGTCGGTGTCATCCGTAGTGTAATAAACGGTGGTACTGTCCGAGGGGATCAGTGTAATATTGGTGGTAGCCTCCTCCGTGGTATTGGGCCAGAAGAGATACTCGTCGGGCAGGGTAGGCGCATTGATAGTCGTCACATCCTCTTCCACTCTGATATTGTCCAAGAATCCTCGTCTGCCTGTGAAGGTCAGCTGCAGATAGGTGGCCGTCTCCAGGGTGAAATGAATGCAGTAGTTTGTATTCCACCCGCCAGCAGTTAATTCGAAGGTGGTGTTCTCCTGAAAGGTTACACCTTCATTGGCTGTGATTTCCAGACTCTTTTGGCCACTTGCCCATCCTGCAGCATCAAAATAGAGTACTCCCTGTTTTCCTAGCAGAATGATTTGAGGCGTGGTGCAGACACCATCTTCGCTTCCAGTTCCAAACTTGAGACATTGGCTTGCTCCATTACATTTTGTACTGGTCCATCCCTCTTGTTCGAATCGGATTTTTTTCAGACCTATGTTGCCACTGAATTGTCCATCGTTTCCGCCAGTGCCTTCGTTGGAATTGAACGTCTCTTCAAATGCCACATGCCTGACACCGTCGGCCCATGCTGTCTGTCCTATCAGAAGTAGGAGGCCAAGTAACAGTTTCTTGATGTGTCGCTCTTTCATAACGGATATATTTATTATATTGTTTAGTAGTTTTATCTTTTATGGTGATGCATTTCTTTGTGGCAAAGATACTTAAAACATTTAATATTGTGTAATAAATGACTCCAAATAAGAGGCAATAGGGCAAAAATTCTTATATTTGCAGAAATAAATTAATTTTTTCTATCTGAATACCCTCTGAACCTAGGTCAATTGTATGAAGAAACTGTTTATCATCTCATTATTGCTCTTGGTCGCATCTATGTCGATGTCGGCAAGGAGAAATTATTACCTGAACAAAGCCCAGCTTACCCGTGTGGCACCGCTTCAGAGCGACTCTGCACGGTCTTATCAGGGAATGGCCATCTACAAAGACTATCTGGTGAGCGTACAGAACAAGGGCATTGCTACCATCTACCATCTCCCTGAGATGAAGAAGGTGGGCTCTTCTTTCCCATTAGGTTCTTATGCGTATTACAATCATGCCAACGTGGCGGCCTTCGGTGTCGAGAAATACAAGAAGAAAGACCCCATGCCCGTCCTCTACGTCTCGCAAGCTTATAGAAAGCCTGTCAATGGCAAGAAAGACCTTTGCTACGTGGAGCGTCTGAGCCTCGACGGCAGTAGCGAGACTGTGCAGCAGATTATGCTCGACGACGAGACGCACCTCTATGGCTATGCCCTGCAATGGACCGTCGATGCCAGAAACCGTCGCCTCATAGGTTATGGAAACACGGAGGGTAACTTCGGCGTGAACAACGAACTGCGCATCATCATCTTCCCTCTGCCAAAACTCAGCGAGGGCAAGGAAGTTTACCTTAAG
>JAIKYE010000039.1 GCA_024683455.1 Bacteroidaceae bacterium | reverse complement strand
GCGAGAACGAAGTGGCAATGAGAGTTACCAACTCTCGACTCTAAACTAAAGAAAAATGGGGTGCCTGCTTTTCGCAAACACCCCATTTTCTTATATCGCTAACTCTGTCACTACTTATTCATAACTGATACGGAAATAATCGAGTGCGGCTTTATACTGATCCTGTGCTGTCAGGCAGGTGTCAGTCAGATAACCCTCAACGTGTTCCCATTCGCGCAAGCCGCGATAGTAGAACATCTTAAGCTCGTCGGTAATTATGAAGGGGACGATGCCGCTGGCGAGACACTCCTTGAACATCACGAGACGCCCCACACGGCCATTACCGTCTTGGAAGGGATGAATTCTCTCGAATCGGACATGAAAGTCGAGAATGTCCTGCAATGTATGCTGTCCCTTGGCGTTATAACCATCAATGAGTTGTTGCATACTGTCATGAACCTGCTCGGGCTCACACGTCTGCTCACCACCCACCTCGTTGGGCAGACGCTTATAGTCGCCTACGGCAAACCAATCCTTGCGACTATCAGACGTACCCGTTTTCAGAATGCCGTGAAGCATCTTTATCAACTCCTCAGAAAGAGGTTCCTGAGCACGGTCGATAATGATGTCTATACAACGGAAGTGATTCACCGTCTCTACGATATCGTTCACATTGATACTTTCGTCAGCAGCCACACCAATGGTGTTAGTCTCAAAGATGCAGCGGGTCTGATCGTGCGTCAGACAACTACCCTCGATGTGATTAGAATTGTAGGTCAGGTCTATCTGTGTTTTATGATAGATATTGCCCTTCATCTTCATCTCTTTCTGCTCGCGAAGTGCAGTGAGCAATGGCGTTATCGTGTTCATCGGCATTCTGTTTTACCCTGCAAAGATACGGTTTTTTTTCTATATAAAGCCTATAACCGAAAATTTTTCGATTATGATCCGCTCAACGATTATTGGATTTTAGACGCTAGACTTTAGAAAAATGTTTAATCTGCAATCTTAAATGTTCAATATTTTTTCGTATCTTTGCAATATGATTGCTGCGATACTGCTCACGCTCTTGCTAAATCGCAGCATTTCCAAAAAGAAAAGAATGTTATGAAACAAGATCAGATTATAATCTACAAAGATGAGAATAATGCCATTCAGTTGGACGTAAGAATGGATGGTGAGATGATATGGTTGACGCGTCAGCAACTGGCAACGCTGTTTGGACGCGACTATAAAACCATCAGTAAGCACATCAACAATGCCCTCAAGGAGGAACTGGCCGATGAAGTGGTAGTCGCAAAATTTGCGAACACCACTAGGCATGGTGCTATAGAGGGCAAAATGCAGACTCACGAGAAGGAGTATTTTAATCTGGAAATGGTAACCTCTGTGGGCTATCGTGTTAAAAGCAAAAGAGGTGTACAGTTCAGGAAATGGGCCAACAGGATATTGAAGGACTATCTGGTTAAAGGTTACGTTGTGAACCAGCGCATACATAGTGAGCAGATAGGCGAATTGCGCCAATTGGTTCAGATGCTGGGGCGCACAATACAGAATCAGCAATTGGAACAGAACGACGAGAATCAGGCTTTGTTTGATATCGTTGTTGATTATACCTATGCGCTCGACACGCTGGATGATTACGACTATCAGCGTCTGAGTGTTGGCAAGACCACTCAGGAGGACAAGTTCCATGCTACTTACGAGAATGCTATGGAGGCTATCCAGGCTCTTCGTGATAAGTTTGGCGGTTCTGCGCTGTTTGGGAATGAGAAAGACGATTCCTTCAAGAGCAGTATCGGTCAGATATATCAGACATTTGGTGGCGAGGAACTCTATCCCAGCGTTGAGGAGAAAGCCGCTATGCTGCTTTATCTGGTGACTAAGAACCACTCATTTAGCGACGGCAACAAGCGTATTGCTGCCACGCTGTTCCTTTGGTTCCTGAACAATAACGGCATTCTGTATCGGGAGGATGGTTCTAAGCGACTGGCAGATAACACACTTGTGGCCCTGACGCTGATGATTGCCGAGAGCAAGACGGAGGAGAAGGACGTGATGGTGAAGGTCGTGGTGAACCTGATAAACCAAATGAACTTTTGATATGAGAAAGAAAAATGGGGTGTTTGCAAAAAGCAGGCACCCCATTTTCTTATCACTTGAATAATCCGGCGGAGGAGAGATTATAATTTTAGCTTATAGCCTATTGTCAACTGAGCAACGCAGTTGCGTGAGCTCAAATCACCGAATGCATCTAAATTGCCGTATTGGCGTGCCAGATAATCTGCATCATAAACCTTGGTCACGCCGATGTTGTAGCGGGCATCAATGACAAGGCCGAGATTTGTCTCGTATGAGAGACCAACGGGGATAGACAGGTCGAAGGTTTTTACAATAGGAGAGATACTATACGTTGCCGAATTACCAGCCGCACTGACAGTTTCCTTAGAACTGACATTGAAACCTGGCTGTACGCCGAACTTCAGGGCCAAACCCTTATAAACATATACATTGGCTAGAATGGGTATGTTGATATAATCCAACTTAGCAGTAACCGTTGCGGGTACATTATTTACCTCGCCCGATTGCTTCATACCTTGCATAGAGTAAACGACTCCTGCTGCCAGGCTGAACTTCTCCTTGATCTGGTACTCGAGCTCTGCTCCTGCTGCCAGGCCGATACGTGGGTCTGTGCCCTCTGAATCAGTATTTCTGGCAATGTTCAAACCTACCTTGGGCTGAAAGGTGAGCGTGCCAACTTCCTTCTGCGCATTTGCGCTCATGCTGAGCATCACAAGAGATGCAAGAAATAGAATCTTCTTCATAATGTTATTAATTTGTGTGTTAAATCAAAAATGCAGGGGCAAAATTACGAAAAAATATTGAACATATGGCATGGGGCATTGAAAAATTGTATATATTTGCAGACATTTAGAATTAAATAAGTGAATATGACACACAAAAGATTTGTCATCTTTCTGACATTGGCGGCAATGCTCTTCTGCGGCTGCCGCGAAGAAGCCGATTACCATCCCTATATCGGCGAATCGGGTGGTTTGGTTTACAACAGCTACTCCTCGCAGTTTGACTACCTATGGAGATGCATGAGCACGGGCTATGTGTTCTGGGACGTGGAAGAGACGGACTGGGATGCCGTGTACAAGGAGTATATGCCTAAATTTCAGGCCCTGGACGAGAAGCATAAGGCTGGAGAGGACGTCACCCTGGCCGATCTGAAGGAGCTCTATCGGGGTATCACAGGCGGCATGAAGGACCATCACATGTCTTTTGTGATCAAGAACCTGTTCCCCTCGCCCAACGACACGGTCCCCGGTTTCTATACCGAACCAGGGCAATACGAGGCGGAGAGCAGGGATTACTATATCGAACACAGAGTCAAGGAGCAAGAGAGGCTCGACTCGTTCCTGAACGTCATAGAACAGCACTACGACATCGAAGTGCATGAAACGGCCTCTGAGGAGGTTCCCGAATTGGGGGAATCAGTCACTTACCATTACTGCCTGATTCAGCTCCCCGACGGGCGCAAGATTCCCTATCTGTGGCAATCAATGGCTGCCATCTCACCTATCATGCGCGCTCCTGAAGGCGATGCCTACAAGCTCCTAGACCATTGGCTGACGGCCATCGCCGAGACACCACGCGAGCAACTGGCGGGTATCATTCTGGACAACCGTGCCAACAGTGGCGGTTATCAGGATGACATGGACTATCTGGTAGGCTCTTACCTGAACGAAAAGACGGAGGTTTTCAAGACGCGCTACAAGGAGGGCCCCGGGCGACTGGAGCACTCCGTATGGACGCCCTACTACATCTTCCCTCAGAGCCAGTACCATCGCGACATCACAGCTGAGAACATCCCCTACGTCATCCTCTGCGACATAAACTCTGTAAGCATGGGCGAGATAGAGCAACTAGTGATGAGAGAGACGCTGCCCACATGCTACATCATTGGCGAGCGGACCTTCGGCGGCACGGGACCTTTGCAGCCTGTGGAGTATATCAACCTGACCTATGGCGGCCCCTTCGGCAACATCAATACCATGTGCCATGATGTCTATACCTCTACGTTCGAGTCTATGATAGGCGGCCAGATACTGGAAGGCATAGGCTGCGTGCCAGACCAAGAGGTGCTGCGCAAGGACTACAACGGGGACTTCAAGCCTCAGTTGGATGCGGCCATTGAGTATATAAAACGGTAAACAATAAACGAAAATGAAAGTTTCTTATCTGAAAAATATAGCCGCCATCCTGCTTTGCTGGATGACAATGGGGGCTAACGCCCAAGAACAACCCAAACTGGTCCTTGGCGGCCAACTAGGCTGGGACTACACCACCATCGACCGCACGAGCATGGGACGCCTGGATGAGACTTATGTTCCGATAAGCGGCTATAGCGTGGGATTTCAGGTGCGATACAGTCTGCTTGACTGGCTGGCCATACGCGCCGGTTTCGAATTGATGAACCGTTCGTACACAATGGAACGCAACCTTCCTAGCATTGACCCTGTTCGGACAAAGTATCACAATGATTACTTCATGCTGCCCGTGATGGCCGACTTCTCCTTTGGCGGGAAGAGGTTACGCGGTCATGCATATGGCGGCGTTTATGGCGCTTTCTGGAAGAGTGCCAGAACTATGGGAACGACATTCTGGATGACGGATTATCATATCTATTATGAAGAGTTCGAGGAGAAGCGTCAGTTCAACAGTGAAGACCGACGACTTATCGGAGGAGGCGTTACCGGACTGGGACTAAGCTATATCTTCCCAAATAAGGATGGAAGCAGGGGTGGTAATATTCTTTTCCTCGATGCGCTGTATTACTATGACTTCAACAGCCATCACAAGGGCCATTCCAACCTGAGCGACCCACGCTATCTGAGCACTCTCTCCGTCACTTTCGGCTACGGAATTTATTTCTAAGGCCTCACTTATGTGCTAATTACAAGTCAAGGCTATTGGGATCAAGAAAAGACAGAAATAGGTATAAACGTTATGAACAGAGGACATAAGGTACACCTTATCAAGAGGCATCCAGGGGGTAAGAACTACCTGGCGATATGCCTGTTTGGCTTTATCTTCTCTGTAAGGCCGCTGAATGCAGAGGAAGTGAATCATGAGCTGATTCATGCAGAGCAACAGAAGGAGCTGCTGTATATACCCTTCTTTATCTGGTATGTACTGGAATGGCTGGTCCTGCTTATAAAATACAGAGACCGTATGCAGGCCTACCGCCATATCCGCTTCGAGGAGGAGGCATACAACCATCAGGCCGACCTAGGCTATCTGAGGAACAGAAAACGGTTTAGGTACATTTAGAGTGTAGAGTTTAGAGGCAACGCGGGGAAAACAGTATAACCCCATTTGCGAGCAAGAGCGGAGAAGGTAGCGACTCTTCGCTGGAAATCCGTCCAGCCTTTCCTGTCTGCCTGACTCCAACCTGTCTCGGCAAGAGCGAAGACGCGGGGATAGAGCAACATCTCGGCATGCCAGGCATCCTGAACATGCTCTGTCCAGAGACAACCCTGCAAGCCTAAGACATGATGGGCTTCTGCCTCGGAAATCCCCTCTGCAATGGGCTCGAAAGAATAGACTTTCTCCAAAGATACAAGGCGACCCACAGGACGGAACTGTGCGGAGTCTTGGTGAAAATCCAGATAACAATAACGCGTGGGGGTGAAAATCACGTCGTGCCCCTCGCGGACAGCCTTCAGGCCTGCCTCCGTGCCGTGCCAAGACATGACGGTGGCATCAGGGGCCAATCCTCCCTGCAGAATCTCGTCCCAACCGATAATGCGCTTGCCGTGGGCGTGGGCAAAACGTTCCATACGCCTGATCATATAGCTCTGAAGCTCCTCTGCGCCCTTCAGTCCCTCGGCCTTCATGCGGGCCTGACAGTCGGGGCAAAGCTTCCAGTTGTTCTTGCGTGCCTCGTCACCACCGATATGGATGTACTGGGAGGGGAACATATCGAAAACCTCCAAGAGGACCTTCTCCAAGAACTCGAAGGTGCTCTCCTTGCCTGGACACAGCTCCCAAGGGTCTCTTCCACCACCTGGCAGGCTGCAGGCCAGTTCGGGATAAGCAGCACGGGTCTCGTAGTTGTGGCCTGGCATCTCTATCTCTGGAATCACCTCGATATGCCTCTCATGGGCAAAAGCGAGGATTTCGGCTATGTCCTGCTTGGTATAGTATCCGCCATAAGCCCCAGGCGTTCCCTCTTCCACGAAAGGGCCGCCAATCTCGTTCTTCTCCCAATCCCAGAAATAAGCCTGAGGACGCCAAGAGGTCAGCTTGGTGAGACGCGGATAGGCATCGATCTGCACGCGCCAGCCGGGATTGTCCACCAGATGGAAATGAAAGCGGTTCATCTTCAGGAGCGCCATCATCTCCAACTGCTTCAAGACAAATTCCTTACCCTGAAAGTGGCGGCTCTCATCGAGCATCACGCCTCTGTAGCGAAAACGGGGCCAGTCGAGAATGGTGCAGCAAGTAAGCGAACTGTCCAGAGAAGCCATCATGCGGAGCGTCTGACGGGCATAAAACACGCCCTGCTCGTCGGCTGCCACAATGCTGACACGCTTCTGTCCCAACTCCAGCCAATAGGCTGACTTCAACTGCCAGTCGGCCAACTCACGACCTTCCAAATGGCGGCGAAGAGCCTTCTCTGAGATGCGCACCTTCTGAGGCAGATTTGCCATCCTATGTGAGGAGACACTTCCTGAGCCTGCTGAATACTCAGCCGGCATGGGGATAACATTGACTCCCGCTTCCACAGGCTGGGACTGGGCGCTCATCACCATACAGGCAAGTGCAAGCGCTAAAAAGACCTTTACTCTAGACATTTCGTTTGGTATTTTTTGCAAAAATGCTGATTTTATTACGACTGACGCTGCCGAACAGCCTCGAAAAGCAGGATAGCCGCAGAAACGGACACGTTCAGCGAATCGAGTTGCCCCAGCATGGGAATACGTATGTGGGCATCGGCAGCCTGACGCCATACATCAGTAAGCCCTGTGCTCTCCGTGCCCATGACGATAGCGGTAGGGCCTGCCATGGGGGTATCGTAATAGAGATGGGAATCCTGCAACTGGGCAGTGAGAATCTGGATGCCATGCTCCTTGAGGAAAGCAATACACTGCCCGGAGGTACAAGCGACCGTAGGGACGGTGAAGATGGCTCCGATGGAGGAGCGGATAAGATTGGGGTTGTAAAGGTCCGTGAGGGGGTCGCACACGATGACTCCCGTGGCCTGTGCGGCATCGGCACTACGAAGGACTGCACCAAGGTTGCCTGGCTTCTCTACGCTCTCCAAGACGATAAAGAGCGGCTTCCCATTGACTCCCCTACCCTCCAGCTGGAGCAAGGACTCCAAGGTGCGAGGCTGAGGGGTACGGATAACGGCTATGATGCCCTCTGTGCTGCCACGATAGGCGATACGCTCATAGACGTTGGGGGTTACCCTGATTAGTTTAGAGTTGAGAGTGTAGAGTGTAGAGTCAGTTGAAAGTTTAGAGAGTTCAGTTGTTTTCGTTTCATCCAGGCAATAGATACACTCTACCTGCATGCCTGCATGAAGACAATGTTCCAACTCTCGGCGTCCCTCGACAACGAAGAGGCCTTCCTCACGACGGAGTGAGGATTTCTGCTGTAGCGCCAGCAAATGCTTGATGCGCGGATTCTGTGCACTTGATATTGTTTCTACATTCATCTATTGAATAGTTATTTTACGCGTAAAATTCTCTTTACCATTGGTGGCATGCAGGACATAGACTCCTGCATGAGGAGCCACGAGCGTGACCTGATTGCCACTGTCGGAAACGACCTGCTGACCGTCGGCACCAAATAGGAAGACGGCCATCACCTGGGAGGAGCCAACCTGTATGGTGCGGTCGCGGACAGACAAGGCTACCTGGGCCTCTGGCTCGAGGGTCCCTACCCCATTGGGGTCGTCGCCAAGATACTCACCTGAGATAGTTTCTTCGAACACATTGACGGTAATACGGTAGTAGCCATCCTTGGCAATGGACCATTTATAGTCTGACGAGCCATTGTACCATATCTCGCTAGAAGTGAGGATACTCTCGTCCTGCTTGAAAGGATGCAGAACCTTGGGGCTCCAGCCGTACTGGCCGTTGATCTTGAAGCGCTTAGGCTCCTCGTTGGTGGTATAGTTGCGAAGCTCTCCCACCCACGTCCACTCGTATGGATTCAGGGACGACTGCTCCATGGCCTTTCCTGAGGAAATCTGCCAGTTGCCTGCGCCAGGTGTCTGGTTGTCCTCGACACAGCCGCCACAGATCCACGACTCGTACCACCAAGTGAAGAGCTCGCCCTTCATGGTGCCTGCAGTAGAGCTGGTGGGGGTAACGGTGAAACGATAATTGTCGGCTTCGAAAAGAACGGACCACGCAGCTGCTGTGCTATCTGTGGTGGAAGTATAGCTGATGCCGTCGTTCACGACATTGGAATCGAACTGGGCAGGCTTATAGTAACGGGCTCCTGAGCGATGCTGCTCTGAATTGGTAATCACGAATGTGCCAGGAAGCAGCTTGCCGTGGTACTTGAAGCAGGATTTGGCATTGAACGGTTTCAGTTCCTGCACACCTCCAGGAATGGCAGAGCCACGGACATAAAGCTTGGAAACGTAAGCGGCCTGTCTCCTGTCTGGAGCCATAAAATCATCGGACAGCGCTGAATATGCCTCTGTCTGGCTGTCTGAGACGTTCTGAGGCGTCTCCACGGCCTCTGTCTCTACACCCTCCACCTGAACGGAAATCTCCTTGCCAAGGGCCGTAGTATGTATCGTCACCGTCAGGATGCGGGATTCGGCATCATAACTTTCCTCGTGTGTGACACCCTCATCACCATTTACCTTTACTTCTTGGGGATTATCATAGATGCCCAGGAACTGAACGGTCCACGTACGAGTAGTAGGCATACCTTCGAAACGGCCTTCGCGAGGGCTGATAATCAGTCGCTTGCTCGTGGAGGACACATTCTGATACGTGAATGTGGTACGAGCCCATCCGCCCGCAAGATAGTCCTGATTGTCGCCATTGTCCTCATAGAATGAACCTACGCCATCAGCACCAGGCACGACCTTGAGGATAATCTCCTCTGGAGTGGTGACGACGCTACGCTGGACAGGATAGAAGGGTATCACACTGCCAGGACGATAGAAGACGGGGAACTGGTCCAGGGTGTAACTGGCACGGAACACTTCCCCACCCTTTCTGAGACGATTCTCTGTAACATCCCACCAGAGACCTGCTGGCAACCAGATATTACGACTGCTAACGCCATTGCGGGATTCTGTATAGATGGGAGCCACGAGCATATCGTTGCCAAACATATACTCATCCTCATAGACGTAGGCATTGTTCTCCTCGGGCCATTCGTAATAAAGAGGACGGTTCATGCCGATACCTGTATCATAGGTCTCACGTGCTGCTGTATAGAGGTAAGGGAAGAGCTGGTAACGTAGGCGGACTGCCTCGCGAAGCTGGGTGAAATTGCTATACTTCCAGATGCGGCGCTCCAAACGGGAATCGTTGGTGGCGTGGGTACGGAAGATAGGCGTATAGGCACCAAACTGGAGCCAGCGAAGCAGGAGCTCTGGGTCGTTGTCGCCTCCCTGATGGCCTCCTAAATCGTGCCCCCAATAGGCATAGCAGACATTGCTGGCATTGCTGGTGAAGAATATCTCGTAGCCAAGCGTGGACCACGCAGCCCATGTATCTCCGCTGAAGCAGATGGGATAACGGTGGGAACCTAACCCACCCCATCGGTGGTAGATGACAGGACGCAGCTCAGGACGGTTCTTCTGCATATCCTCGAAGAAGGTATGGTTGCACCAGAAGGTCTCGCTAAGCTTTTCTGCACCATCGGTCAGGGTATATCCCTTGGCACTGGCATGCTCGCCAACGGTCTTCTCCTGCTGCCAGTCGAGCCACCAGAAATCAACACCTTGCTTCTCAAGCGGACGAATGACATTGTCGAAGAACGGACGGGCAAAACTGTAATCCTGTATGGTCCAGGGAATGGTCTCTGTGTAAGAAGAAGGAAGGCCCATAGCCGAACGGAGATTCCTATACTTATCCTCGGAGTTGCTGATTCCGTCTGAAGGATGAAGGTTCAGGGCTGTACGAAGGCCATGAGTATGCATGTAGTTGATAAGATAGGTGGGATTGGATATCTTGCCGGTATTCCAGCTCCATCCTGTCCAGCCGCTCTTGTGCCAATCCATATCCATAATGATGACATCCATGGGGATATCATTGTTCTCTACATCACGTATGATATTCTGAAAATCGGTCTGAGAATAAGCCCAGTACCTGCTGTACCAATAGCCAAAGATATACTTGGGCGGCAAAGGAACACGCCCCCCTACCCTGGTGAAATCC
>JAIKYE010000025.1 GCA_024683455.1 Bacteroidaceae bacterium | reverse complement strand
AATAATAACTATCATGAAAATCGGTGATAAAGCGCCCGAGATTTTGGGCAAGGACGAACAGGGACGGGATATCCGTCTGAGTGATTATAAGGGCCGTAAGCTGGTGTTGTACTTCTATCCCAAGGATAATACCAGCGGCTGTACGGCAGAGGCCTGTAGCCTTCGCGACCGTTATACCGAACTGCAGGGAGCCGGCTACGAGGTGGTGGGCGTCAGCAAGGATTCGGCAGCCTCGCACGTTAAGTTCAAGGAGAAACATTCGCTTCCCTTCCCCCTCATAGCCGATGTGGATAAGACCCTCCTGGAGGCTATGGGAGCCTGGGGCGAGAAAACCATGTACGGCAAGAAGACCATGGGCACCATCCGCACTACCTTTATTATCAACGAGGAAGGCGTTATAGAGCAGATCTTCTCGGGCAAGCAGATTAATACCAAGGAGCACGCCACACAGATTCTGGGCTAAGCATTTATGCAGGACTTTGCAGCGATAGATTTCGAGACGGCCAATAACGAGCGCAGCAGCGTTTGCTCCGTAGGCGTCGTTATTGTGCGTGGTGGCGAGATAGTAGATTCGTTCTACTCACTCATTCAGCCCGAGCCAAACTATTATAGTTACTGGTGCTCTCAGGTTCATGGTCTTTGCCGCGAAGATACTGACGATGCGCCAGTCTTCCCAAAGGTCTGGGCACAGATAGAGCCGCTGATAGAGGGCCTGCCCCTTGTGGCCCACAACAAACCTTTTGACGAGAGCTGCCTGAAAGCCGTCTTTCGTGTTTACCAAATGGATTACCCAGATTACGAGTTCTACGACACCCTGTGTGTCTCACGCAGAGCCTTCCCATACCTCTGTAATCACCAGCTCCATACTGTAGCCGAAGAGTGCGGCTACAACTTAAAGAACCACCACCATGCCCTCGCCGATGCAGAGGCCTGCGCCTGGATTGCAAGGGAGATATTGTAATTTTTTTTCTTTTCGTATCTCGGCTCCCTCTCCTTTCGGAGAAGGCGGGGAGGTGAGGCTATTTTTTCGCGCTAACTTGGCATTTTCTTCTGCTTAGTTATGGAGGCTGTTCCTCACCTCGTTTTGACACTGCAAAGATACGACACTCACATTGCGGTTCTCGAATGAATGACAAACTTTTTTCACTTTTTTGCTATCCGCTACAGCGCTACAGTGCTACAGTTGTTTTTCGGGTTAATAAACCCTCAAAAATACCTTTATATTTATTTATAAATATAAAAGTTTAGTTTGAACTTTTCATGGTCTTATTTTTAACTGTAGCAACTGTAGCACTGTAGCACGTCGGATGGCTTTTCCTGTTTTTGTTGGCAGTCAATTTACTGAATAGGTTGTCTTTCTGTGCGTGTTGCAGAGATACGTTCTTGATGACGAAACAGGGATAATCGAAAAAAAGGTGTTTAGGAAGAGCCTCCTAAACACCCTAACACATAATATATGGGCTGTAATTATAGTGAGAACATGTATCCGAGGTTAACGCTGAAACTTCGTGGCTTGAAGACGCCTATTTCCTTGTAAGGCGCAGTAAATCCATGTTGGTACTGAGCCTCCAGAAACAATTTTTTATAATGTAGTCTTATGCCTGCAAGCAAGCCGAAATCAAATAACTGTTTCTTTCCCATCATGGTATCATCCTGCTTATCGCCGGAATAATATAGGCTTCGGCCTGCTTGGATGCCGAAGTAACCTCCTCCTAAGATTGATGCGAACGGCAATACCTTATACTCAAACATGACTGGTATATCGATATAGCTAAAAGATACCTTCAAATCTTTCCACTCATCGTCAACCACTACGGATTTGTCGATATTGTAACCGCGTTTTGAAAATAGCAGCTCTCCTATGACATTTGATGAAGGACCAACAGGAAAGGAGCTTGTCAAGCCTACTGTGTATCCATCGTAGTGGCGCATATCTATGTCACCTGAGGCACTTGAATAAAGATAACCGGCTTTTGCCCCTAGTTTCACCTGAGCGAAAGAGTTCGGGCATAAAAGCACAAACAAAGCGAAGAACATGATCGTTTTTTTCTCATAATAAATTTTTATAGACTGATGTCTGTTAGTAATAGTTACAGTTGTAACAAAAGCATTTGAAAACGACCACAAAATTACGTTCTTTTTCTATCCTACACAAACTATTTAAATGTTTTTCGCTTCACTAAATGTTAAATAATGTTCACATTTGTATAGGTGGTTGAATTATAATTACTTGAGATTTTTCTTCCGTTAGGCAGACTTGAATACACATTTTTTTACTTTTTCTGTCCTGTGCCGCGATATGGTGCAGGTGAGCGTTACCTTTGCACCTGATTTAGAGAAAAAAGAATTATCGAAGGTATGAATTACATGAAAGATTTGAAGGAGTGGCTCTACGATGCCAAACATGGCTTGGAGCAGCAGCGTCTCCTCGAAGAGGGCAGTGTGGATAAGGTGCTGAAGGAATAAAAAGTACATGCCGCCCAGATTCTGGACGACATGTAACTTTCCTTTCGGTAACTAACAACACTTATGCGATGGCGCGTTTGATATTGCGGGCAGATGTCACGTGTGCATCGTAGCGAACAGTCAACTCACGAGTGCGTGGGTTCCATCTGGTTTCCATAACGCCTTTTATGCGCTCTGCTTTTGCCGCAACGCGGTGGTGAGGCGTATGCCGACTAACCTTAATGGTGCAGCTCTTAACATCAGGCCTGTAGGCGTGGTGATGGTTGTTGTGGTGATTATTTACTACAACGGCATGATCTCTTCTGCCGCTGTGTACATTCCTGTGGTTATCTGCCATTGCTGGCATTACGTTTGCGATAGCCATCATCATCATGGCAACTATCACTTTGTTCATTACGTTCTTCATAACTTTCTGTATTTAATGGTTTGACATTTTGTTCTGAATCACACTGCAAAGGTAAGCCCTTTCTGCATGCTCTGGAAACGAAATGCCCTACAATCAAAGGAAAAAATCCCTAATCCTCTGTGGGGATTTCCTCTGCATAATGGTCTGTCGCCCGTAATCATGGTTGCCATAGCCCCGCTTACTTCCTTTAGACGCCCCGCTTACTTCCTTTAGACGCCCCGTTTACTTCCTTTAGATGACCCGCTTACTACGGGTAAGCGAAATTGTCAAGAGTCGAGGGTCGAGTTGATGTTTACGTTACTAACTGACGCTCAATGCCTAATGTACGTGAAGTTGAAGCCTCCAAACTCGCCAAAAGTAACCTTTGCTTCATTCCCTATATCTGAACAAGTTGTTCCGATAGTCTGAACAACTCATTGAGATAGTCTCAATACCCCCTAAGAGATTATCTCAATGAGTCAAAGAGATAGTCTGAATGACTTATGGAGACTACCTGAATGAAGCAAAGATGACAAAGCCAAATTATAAGCTTATTTGTGATAATTATCTAACTTGATTGCGAACGACAATCAACTTAAATAAAAAATTTTCCAACTTGATTATTCCTCGTTCTGAATAAACCCGATTTTACGTCTTGGTTTATAAATTCAAGACATAATGGGCTCACCTCTTGGTGGGCTCATTGTTTCTTCCTTCTCATGTGGCATCTTTTTATTCAAATTACTGTAAAGATAACATCTTTTTTGTATCTTTGCAGATGAATGCGGCTAATATACGGTTTATGAAAAATATGAGTAGTCAACAACTGGACTTATTTGACGATTATGCATTAGAGTCGCAGAAACAGCAGGCTGCAAATAGACTGATGGTTTTCTTTGAGGCAACAGGCATTCGTCGCTCCAAACCTTTGGTTTTCGGAGAGGATAATCCTCTCTGTCAGAAGGAGATGTATGTGCCCGATATTGCAGGTAAAAATATGGGTGTCTTTTATCAGATAATAGGCAATCTTGGTGCTTATGCCAATAAGGAGTTTCTGGATGACACAGATATTATCCTTCTTTCTGATGATACTTTGAAGAAACTGGAGCAGGGCATCAAGGACGATGTCGTGCTTGAAATGGAGAAACGTCACAAAAAGAGCAGTGCAAAGTTCCTGAATCTTCTATTCACCTGCGAGGCAGACTTTATCTCTTGGGTAAAAAGAAGGTTGGAGACTTCTCCAGACGAAAACACCTTACGTTTGCTGGAGATATACGAGAAGGGCTGAGTTACTTTACCATCCAGACATTTAGGATAATGCCTTGGAAGTCGTCCTTCCACTCGGGTGTGCATACGAAAAGGGCATTATTGAGCCAAGCGTACTTGCTGTCGGCGGGGGCTTCGAACGTAGGGGCTGTACGGAAATAGAAGGTGGGCTTGCCCTCGGCATCCAATCCGTTATAGATGATTCCCTTGTTACGTACGTGAATGTTGATGCCATCGTCGGTGCGGATGCAGTAGATGGCCTCCAGCTCGGTCCGCTTTTCGGTGTTCAGCTGATAGTCGGCCCCTCCGTTTATGATGGTACCCTTCAGCCTTGGCCCCTCGAAGGTTCCGCCTGTGATGGGAACTATCGTACGACGGCCATGCTGGGTGTTTTCTATGCCGTATG
>JAIKYE010000007.1 GCA_024683455.1 Bacteroidaceae bacterium | reverse complement strand
TCCTCGCTCTTGCAGAATTCCCTGCCTAGGGAGGGGGCTTGAACCTGGAATTTGGAGTCTGGAACTTGGAACTTTTCTAAGGTCTCCCTCCCTAGGCAGGGAGGGCCGGGGAGGGTCTTCCCCTCGAGCCACCTGCACGCCTCTATGAAGCCCATTCTTTGTGTCCGCATCACAAGATCTATCGGTCCCCCTGACTCCCCGCATACGAAGCATCGGAAGGTGTTCCTACGCACTGAGAACGACAAACTCGGGTGACTGTCCTCGTGAAACGGGCAGAGGCTTTTATGCCTCGTAACCTGTAGCCCGAGTCGCTCCGCGACCCCCTCAATCGGTAGGTCGCGAAGCTTTTGAAGTTCATACTTTTCCATAACCATTAACCCTTAACCGTTAACCCTGAACCATTCAGATATTCCTCCGTTTTGGTGTAGAGTCCCGTCTGGTTGGAGTACTCGATGAATTTGCGGAACAGCCACTTGCGCAACTGGCCGTTGGTACCCTCCTTGCTCTTGCCGAGGTTCACTCGGAGCGCTTCCAATTGCGCCTCGTTGAACGTGTCGGGCAGGTCGTCCAGCATATTCTTCGGACCACGACGCTGCGCCTCACTCACCTGGTCGGCATCCTTGCCCAGCAGGTCGGCAAACAACTGCATCTTGCTCCACAGGTCGCGATAGACCAGCCATTCCACCACATCACCCATCGTCTTCGTCCACGTCTGGTTGTTGAGCACCCAGAGAATGCAGCCCGCTTTCCAAGCCGACACCAGTGCACGCTTGGAGCAGTCCCACAGCACATCATCGTCCACCAGGTCGGCCAGCGAAGCCATGTCCTGAGCCAGACGGTCGGTCAACTTATTGAGCGGACGGATGATGTAGCGCCCCTTGCACGCGTCGAGTCGCGTCAGGTACTCGTCCAACTTCTCATAGAACTCGTCCGTGTACTTACCCTGTCGGGGTATGCGCCCGTCGCGACTAGTACGTGCCTTGTAGGAGAAAACCATACGGCCGAAGGTACCATTAAACAGGTCGTTCTTATAGTACTTACGGGCAGCAAAAGGCGTGGCCGAGAGCGTCAGGTTGGCGCGAAGAATAGGGTTGCCCGTCACACCATCAGCCGTAGCACGCAGGGCTCCCGCACGCTGGCGGTCGTAGATGTTACGCACCATCTGACTCACCTGCCTGTGTCCGCCACACATCCTGTCGGCCATCTCCACCTCAGGCAAGTTCAGATACTGCGTGCGACCACCCTGCTGCTCAAGTGCCAAGGCGTTCTGCAGGAAGGCGGGTGCCGTAAGGTCGGCAGGCGGGAACCAGAAACTGACGGCTGGGCGCTCGGGCTTCTCCTTGTTGGCACCACGCGTCTTCATCTGACGAATCCACTCGGCCAACTTCTTGTACTCCACCTCGTCGTGGTCTCGGAATGGTCGCATGATAGCCTCGATGAGATGAGTCAGCTGTGCCTTACCGATACCGCTGGGGCCTACCAAATGCCCCATTTGGCCACAAAGTTCATAATATTGGTTGTCCGAATACATCAGTTCCACATCGGTAAGATGAGCAGAAAGTGCGGGCATAGCCATCGGGACAAGCGGTTCACGCATGTCTTTTGAGGCCTGAGAGAGTAGTAATTTCACTATTTCTGTGCCTTTTGAAGGCTTAGGCATCGCCGGAGCGGTGCGGTCAAATATATTATAAATCATTGCTTTTTAGAGAATTAAATAAATTAATACTATTGTCCGCAGTCTCAGTCTCAGAGTCTCAGTTATTTTCAAACCTACCCCACAACTCACCATTATGCATTTATTTATTATTATATATATCTAATAATCAATAAGTTATAAGCACCAGAAGAGGGAGTGTATGAGTTAGATTGAGACTTTTATACTAACTGAGACTGAGATTTGAGACCGTTCACTCTTTCATTTTTCACTCTCCTCTACAAGGCCAGTCACCATGATAAGTTCCTCGGCAGCCTCGCGGCAGAAGTCCTGAAACGAGAAGTTCTGGGTGTAACGCGGACGGTTGAACGAAGGGTACAGCGTGCCGTCCTTCATGCGGCTCACGTTGATGCACTTTCCTGTGTAAACATGCGGGTTGCGCCTTACGGCTGCTGGGCGGAGGCTCTCCAGAAAAGTGTAGTGCTCCTCCCCGTCGCGCATCAGCACGCCCCTGTAGTTCTTACCAATCTTTGTCATTCTGTCAGTGCGCAGGAGTGTCTTAACATCCATGCACAAGTCTGTGTTCGAAATTAGAAACATTTTTAAATTCTGTATTAAAAATGCCCCTCTTGCACTCTGCACGATGATATAGAAAGGCGTTCTTCGTCTCGTGCCACCGGAGCCGTGCTCAGTTTTTGACTGCCGCCTGCCTCTGTAAAAAAGAAAAGCAGCAGAAACTCCGATGTTTAGAATTCCTGCTGCAAAGGTATTGGTATTCAGATGTTTAGCCTAACTTTTACCTTGATTCAGAAAACATGGGAAATTGGAACGGAAAGCCCCATTTTTTGATTCTAAATGTCATACCGATAAAGAGAAACTTTATCAACTTGATTACATGGAGGTGTAAACATTATCCAAAGCTAAAAGCAATCAAGCGAGAATCAAAAAAACATCCAAAGGATAAACTTTCCCTTCAAAACTTGATTTACCCAGATGGCTACTACATACAAAAAATGTATCAACCCAAACGGGCTGATACATTATATGAGGGATTTGACTGAAAAAATTATTGCCAGAAACGCAATTAAT
The DNA here is from genome assembly GCA_024683455.1 of Bacteroidaceae bacterium. GTDB lineage: Bacteria > Bacteroidota > Bacteroidia > Bacteroidales > Bacteroidaceae > Physcousia. The sequence continues at coordinate 3,844 of JAIKYE010000007.1, read as the reverse complement.
CAGAAGTTCGAAGCATTCTGGAGGGTTACCACCGTAAAAAAGCGTTTCTTAACCCTGTTCGTAAATGCCGCAAATTCTCCGTCCCTGTCCTCCAAAACCACTTTTTTGTAACCATTTACGGCCTGATAGGTTACCGTAGTGAACTTATGTTCGGGCGACGAAAGATAAATCTCGTTGAAGTAGTTCACCGCCTCAGACTCCAGCTTGAACGGAATGCCGACAAACTGGAAGAACATCTGAATGTACTTAGCGGGAAGGTTCTTGCGATGATAGCTATCGAGTATCAGTTCATCGAAATTCTTGATGATGTGACGATACTTGTGCACCTTCTGCTCGTCATTCCCAAACAAGAGCTTTTCCATTCTGGTAAGGTCGCAGCCCTCCTCTTCATCCAGCACCTGCTTGATGATGAGCTGCTTAACCTCTGTCTTGGTATAATTATGGAATCCAACAGGGGCCCATGCTTCATCATTCTCGTAATGGTTACGACTGGCGATGGCAGGGTTCTTTACCTCCGACAGATACTCGGAATCATGCGGAATCATCATAATGATGTCGGCAATATCGCGCAGCACGGTATTCTTGAATTCGTCAAAGAGGTATTTGCAATACTTATTATCGTTCTTTATCCTCGTTTCGTCATCCAGCACCTGCTTGCAAAGCTGAATGCATCTAATCAGGATAAGGAAGAACTTCTCCATCTCGTTGTAGAGTCCGCTCACACAAGCGGGATACTCCTCGAACTTAAACAACGGCAGCTGATATGTATCGGCACTTATATACGCATAATTATAGACCGATGCGGGCTTGTTTGCTATTGCATATATCAGGCTCTCCTTACGTGCCCTTGGGCAGAACTTCGTAAAAATCCTTTTGGTTTCGCTTATGCCGCTTCTCAGCTTGCGCAGCATGATTAATGCGCTACTGAAGCATTTATTGTTCATGGTAGCGAACTCCTTGTTAAAGACTTTGGAGAATTCCACAAGTCTGTCATACTCGGTTTCCAGTTTCCTTCTATAGGTGGCAACCTCATTACCCATGAGTTCCAAGGATCTCTCGTCCCAATTTTTATATTGAAGTGCATACAAGAAACGATCAATATTGAATTTGGATACGGCATTAAAAATCTGCTCCATTCCCTGTGTAGGGTCATATATGGTTGAAGAATAGTACATAACTGTTTAGTTTTTTAACAAAATGAACACAAAATTAGTAAAAAAACGTCATATAACAGCATAAAACACAAAAAAAAAGGAGGGCGAATCTTTACTTTATTTTACAGAAGGCTCATCCCTCACCTCGCAGCCCCGTGAATCCGCAGACGCTTTATGAAAAAAACTCCTGTTTTCTTTGTACGAATAGGATTATTTCGTATTTTTGCGGAAGAAAGGTGTTGTCAGGCCTTGCGCACGATAAGCTAATGCCAGCGGGCGGCTGGTGCGACAAACGATTATGCAGAATGGTGGAATGCAAAAATAACAGTCAGTTCCGCTTGCGGAATGGGAGTATAGAGCAAGTCTCCGAGTATGCTAATCATGGCCATTTTATTGATTTATAAGTGATTAAGTCCTATAGGGTGTTAATCACCCATAAATGTTGGCTATTGACAGGTAGTAGCAAGGCTTCTCCCAGAACCATTGCGGTGTTAATCACCCATAAATGTTGGCTATTGACAGGTGTACCATCACGTTGGCCATTGCCGAAACGGGTGTTAATCACCCATAAATGTTGGCTATTGACAGGAGCGGTCCGAGGTCAACGATATAACCCTCCGGTGTTAATCACCCATAAATGTTGGCTATTAAGATTTAAATGAACGAAGTATTTGTGTTAGAATTGCCATTGCGAGTTGAAAAATATCAGGCTGATATACTCAACAAACGTTACGAGCAACTTCGCCAATTGTACAATTATGTGCAAGGCAAGTTGCTCAGACAATACAGATACTTTGAGCAAACGAAAGAGTTCCAGGCATGCAAGAATTCTAAGGAGAAAAGAGATTTCTTCCGAAGTCATTCCTTCCATATTAATGGCGTTTTGGGCAGCAACAAGGAACTTCTTGACATTACTTTTACCGAATTTGGCATAAATGGTTTCGTCGGGAAGTTAGGCAAAAAGCAGGTTGGCGCAGGGGTGACCTATGCCGACTTAGGTATTACTTCCACGTTGCTCGACAGGATGTCGCTTGCTGTCTGGGCGGCATGGGAGAAGATGCTTTATGATCCTCGCGCAAAGAGAATTTCGTTCAGGAAATATGGTGAACTGAGCATCTTTGGAAGCAGAAAGAAAACTAACGGAAGTGGCAAGAAGGTGTTCTCCGGTATGGAATTGCATTTGGAGAAAATGGAAGTTGCTATCAAATTGAACGGGAAAGTGGGTAAGGCTGCCAAATTTATTACACTTCCCATCCAACTCACCCCCGGACATGAAGAATATGAAATGTGGGCATTGAAAGGAGGGTTTGACAGCATAACAGTACTTACCATAGTGCGTCGCATGATTCGTAGCCAGTATAAGTACTATGTTCAGTTAACCATCGAAGGCGAGAAACCACAGAAGGGAAGAACGCTGGGCAAAGGCAATGTCGGTATTGACTTAGGCCCAACTACTGTTGCAGTATCGGGTGAGAATATTGTAAGTATTGACAAACTGGCTTCAAAGTGCGACAATATACAGGAGGAGATAACCCGACTGAGCAGGAAGATAGACCGCAGTCGCCGAGCAAACAATCCGCAGAACTTCAATGAAGATGGTACCATTAAACGAGGTGTTAAACTTGTTTGGAAAAAAGAAAAAGACTTAAAGCGATATTCTAAACTCAAAAGAGAGTTGGCAGAGTTGCGTCGCAAACAGGCGGCTATCCGCAAACAGCAGCACATAGAACGGGCCAACGCTTTGCTGAAAGAAGGCGATACATTTATTGTGGAGAATAACCCCGTAAACGCTTGGGGTAGAAGAGCCAAGGAAACGAAGATTGATGAGAAAACGGGTAAATACAAATCAAAGAGAGGTAGTGGAAGGTCTATTGGTAACCACGCACCCTCGATGTTTGTAGATATTTTAGAGAACAAGGTGAAGTCATTAGGTGGCAGATTTGAAAGAGTAAACACACAGAATGCTGCCAGCAGGTTTGACTTTACCGATGGTAGTCTGACAGAGCATGATAGAAGCGAGCGTGCTATCACCCTATCCAACGGCGACACCCACCAACGCGACATGCTTGCAGCCTTTAATCTGCAACACCTGAAGTTGGACGAAACGAAGACGAAGCAGTATGACACAGAGGCTATGGCTGCCGATTACGATCGTTTCTGCCAGTTGGAGCACGAGGAAATCCTGCGTTACAAGAACAAGGAGAAGAAGGATGACCGGGGAACTATCGGAGCCGGAAAACTTTAGGGGCTGACAAGGGACAGGCCCCAGACACCTAGTTCTTCTGTTAATGGGATGAATTCAAATGAGGAAAGCGACATATCAGAATGTGAATTTTGCAATAGACATCACTCTGTTATATGAGTCACGTGCATCCCTAACATCATTAGGAGATACGGACTTTGGGTGTATTATTTTCTGCTCGAAATCACGAGCTTCCTGACCACGCAAAGTAGGTGTTTCTTTAATTGGTCTTGCCATAATTATGAGCAATTATAATGTTTAACACTGCAAGAGTAGCACATTTTTTCGGATTACCTATCCATCGCGGTCTGAAAAACACAGAAATCACGCTCTTTTTCCTGCTTTTTGTCCCCCAAAAGAGTATGGAACCCGCGAAATTGCTATATTTTTGCAGATGCATTTGAGGCGAAGACCTCAATCTAAGATTTATTACAGAAAAAGAAGAAAA
>JAIKYE010000001.1 GCA_024683455.1 Bacteroidaceae bacterium | reverse complement strand
TTGAAAGATTTACTTCCACTTACGGATATTGCGGACAAGCCCTTCGTACTTGGCTCTTTTCACTGCAGAACCTTTGAAAAGGGCTTTATATTGCTCAGGAGTGAGGGAGCGCCAGTCTTCTTCCTGCATATCCAACAACTCGGCAGATGGTTGGAAAGCTTCTTCTGTGGTAGGGTGCGACTCCTTGAACTGAGGACAGGCACGCAGACACTTGTCACAACCGTAGAAGGTACGCTTGAGGTGTATGTCCTGAGGCAGTTCTCCTCTGTTCTCTATGGTCTGATAGCTGAGGCACAGACGGGCATCAAGGCCCTGTGGAGTAAGAGCTGGGCAAAGCGTTTCCCAACCTGCAAAGTTATCGGGAGTGGTGGAGATAGGCTCGTCGTAGCTATCAACTTCCTGTTCAGCAAATATCTCTCCAAGGAATACTGTGGGGCCGTATCCGGGAACAGCTATCAAGCCATTCTTACAGAACTCGCCTACGCCACATCGCCATGCCCAGTAACGTTCCAGGACTGGAGCTGTATCTACGAAGTATCGCCCTTGCAAATTGGCATCAGCCATAAGTTGGCGCAGACGCTCTCGCATAACATCATGATAGTCCTTGCCTTGAGCATAAAGGCTTATGCCTGGCTGTTGCTGACTGGGCATATAGTTGAGAGCCAAGCTAACGATTGTCTTGACGCCAGGATGCAGGAGAGTAGGGTGCAGGCGCATCTCTACATGATTGCGCATATATTCCATGTCGGCATAAAAGCCTAACTGCAACCACTGACGGAAATGTTGGGCATACCATTCCTGAACAGGCTCTGCGGGAGCCATGCCACAAGCCACAAAACCCAGACGCAGGGCCTGGGCTTTAATTTCTTTGCTATTCAAAGGTGCGGAATTCATACCCTTGTTCTTGAAGCCAGGATAATGCCTCTGGCAGGGCGTGTTTGAGTTTCTCTATGCTTTTCAAGGAGTCATGGAAGGTGATGATACTACCTGGGCGTGCGTATCTTTTTACGTTCTGAAGCACATCCTCGGCAGTAAGTAACCGACTGTAATCACGTGTTACCACATCCCACATAACTACCTTCATGCCAATATGCCTCAGGACCCGGTACTGCACGGTTCTAATCCATCCGTGAGGGGGACGGAAGAGGCGTGTGTGCAGGATTTCATCAGCCTTCTTGATATTTGCCAGATAGGTCCATGTAAAATGTCGCATACCGGACATGTGGTTGTAGGTATGATTGCCTACTTGATGACCACGTCGCCTTACCTCTTCTAAAAGATGAGGGTATTTGACAGCATTCTCACCTACCATAAAAAAGGTAGCCTTGGCATTGAACCTGTCCAATGTATCAAGAATGAAAGGAGTAGCCTCTGGAATAGGGCCGTCATCAAAAGTCAGGTAAACCGACTTCTGATGATGGTCCATCCTCCACAAGGCATGTGGGAAGAGCCAACGCAAAAATATAGCGGGCTGTTCTATTATCATCGAAGACTATATACTTTAGTCATCAACTGTCAACCTCCACCTCATCTTCTGCTTCAGCAGGTACGGACTGTCCAATGCCGGCTGCACCGTACAAGCGGTTCTGGATAGCTTTGTTGAAGGCATCCAAAATCAGAGCCATATCCTTAGCCTTATTACTTCCAGCACCTTGCAGTACTTCTGTAGCAGAATGCAACTGGTAAAGGTAATACATACAATCCTTCTCGCTTTGCATCAGCATCTTAGCAGGCAGGCTCATATACCAGTTCATATACTCTACGGCATTGGCAGCAACAGGATATGCGATCTTCTCTGCCATTTTCTTATCGCCTACAGCAATCCAGGCACGTGCCAGATCCAAGGAGAAGCCTGCATAGTTATGAGGCAGCGTAGTAGGAGGCAGCACCTTTTCAGCATAAGCTATCAGTCGGGCCACCTTATCCTTCTTACCCTCCTCCAACAGTCTGGTTGCCAACTGGGCTATCATCCTACGATGTGTATAGCACATACGGGCAACCGTCTCATCCAAGTAGATGTTGGGATTGTCAATACCACCAAAGGCGAAGCGTGTCATGATGTTTTCATACATCTTGTCGGTATCCATATCCTTACCTGTTTCGCTCGTCTTGAAAGGAGTGATACGATTAGCCAGACCTTCCTGAACAAAATAGTCACCCAGATTGCCGTAGTTGTCTTTTCCTACGGTAATGGCCACATACAGAGGACGCTCCCAGTTGCACTGAGCCAACATCTCATACATCATCATTTCACTCTTATAAACGGCGCGCTTGCCCTTAAGACTGATGTGCATAACGTCGGGAATGCTGTCTCCGGCCATCATCATGCCGCTACGTTTAACAGCTTCTTTGTCAACGGTAAGAACAATAGAGTCTGTGGGGAAAATCTGAAGTTCAGGATTGTCATTCAGTATCCATTTGTCTATGATGTTACGCAGTTCGTAGGGATTATCACCCAAAACCTGATGCATCAGCACAGGATCATTCTTGTATGCCTCTATAGCCTGTTCCAATACACCGGGACGTACATTTATACCCTCACGCGTTCCTGCTACATACTGCAGACGGCTCCAGTGGATGGGCACTGCAGGTGAATCATAGGCAGGACGTTTCATCTGGTCGATGTACCAGTCGGTCTGCAAATAAGAGAGGTTGCAGACACGGGCATCGGTACGGAACTCCTCTGTCTCTTGTGCATACCACAAAGGGAAGGTGTCGTTATCACCATTGGTGAAGATAATGGGGTTATTGCCTTGTGGCAGTGTCTGCAAATAGTTGCGACCAAAATCACGGCAGGTGAAACGACCGCTACGGTCATGGTCGTCCCACGTCTGACTGGCCATCTGTACAGGAACCAAAACGCACAGGCAACTCAGAACAGCACAAAGCTTCTCGTTCTTAAGCAGTTTTTGCAGATAATCGGCAATAGCGGCAACGCCCAAACCTACCCAAATAGCATAGGCGTAGAAGGAGCCTGCGTATGCATAGTCTCGCTCACGAGGTTGCATAGGTGTCTGGTTCAGGTAAACGACAATGGCCAAACCTGTCATAAAGAACAGGAAGAAGACTATTCCGAACTGCTTTTCGCCCTCATTGTTATTCTCCTTGGTGTTGCGGAACAACTGCCAGAAGAGTCCTAACAGACCCAAGAGCAAAGGCAGACAGTAGAAGACATTACGTCCCTTGTTGTAACGTAAGTCAGATGGCAACTTGCTCTGGTCTCCCAGACGCATATTGTCAAGGAAGGGAATACCTGTCAGCCAGTTACCATGTTCCCATTCACCATTGCCCTGAATATCATTCTGACGACCGGCAAAGTTCCACATGAAATAACGCCAGTACATAAAGTTAACCTGATAACTTAGGAAGAAGCGGATATTCTCCAGCATAGTTGGTGTCTTGACAGGAACCATCTCACCACAACGTTCATAGTTCCTCGTGGTACCCTTTACGCCACCCATCCAACTCTCGTAGGCAGAAGCATGAGCACTGCTGTACATACGGGGGAAGAACATATTCTGCTGGTAAACATATTTCATGTTGTAGCGCTGAATCTCGTATCTGTCAGGCTCATTAGGATTAGCTTTCTCCTTACGCTGATAGACTGGAGCCTCCTGCTTGCTTACAGGAACACAGTAGTTACCCTCCACTTTCAACTGGACCTGGCTGGTATAAGCCTGACCATAGAAAAGAGGACGGTCGCCATACTGTTCACGACTCAGATAAGTACCCAAGGTAAAGATGTCCTCAGGAGAGTTCTGGTCCATAGGCGTATTGGCAGAGCTACGGATTACGATAACAGCATATGAACTGTATCCTATCATAATCATGAGCATGCAGAGCAGGCTGGTGTTCATCAGACGGGCAGAGACAAGCGACTTGCCATCCTTCCTGAATCGCAACAGCACAAATAAAGCTGCCAAGATAACAATACCCAGTACTATGCTGCTAATTCCGTATCCGTAGAAAGGAATACCTAACATACCTACGCTAAGCAAATAAGAGATGTTCATGCGCAGACGACTCTGCTGCTTGTGAGTCTCCCAAATGCTCCACAGCACAATAGCCACCAGTAATATAATATAGATAATAAGACCTGTATTGAAGGGGTAGTTCAATTGGTTTACGAACAAGAGCTCAAACCATCCGCCCACCTTGACAATACCAGGAACAATACCATACAATACTGCTGCGATAAGTGCACCGCTTCCTGCAACAGAGAGCAGCGCTCCCTTGAGGTTGGCATTCTTGGCCTTCCTGTAATAGAAGACAAGAACCAATGCAGGTACACACAGCAGGTTCAGCAAGTGTACACCAATACTCAAACCTGTCAGATAGGCTATCAGGATAAGCCAACGGTCTGAACCAGCCTCATCAGCATGATCCTCCCATTTTAGCATCAACCAGAATACAACGGCAGTAAAGAGGCTACTGTATGCATACACCTCACCTTCTACAGCGCTGAACCAGAATGTATCGGAAAAAGTATAAACCAAGGCACCTGTTAATGCACTGGCCTCTACAGTTATCAGTTGAGCCAAGTTCTTCAGCTGACCATTCTCACCTACCAGCTTGCGTCCTAAATGACTGATGCTCCAGAAGAGGAACATGATACAGGCGGCACTGAAGAGTGCACTCATGGTATTGACCATTCGAGCCACCAGTGCAGGATCACTTACAAACTGAGTAAAGAGGTTTGCTGTAAGCATAAAGAAAGGTGCCCCAGGGGGGTGTCCCACCTCCAACTTGTAAGCTGTGGTGATGAACTCCGGGCAGTCCCAAAAGCTTGCCGTAGGCTCTATTGTGCTGCAATACACAAAGGCCGCAATGGCAAAAGTAATCCAACCCATCAGGTTGTCTACTAATCTGAACTGTTTCATTTTAGTGTGTTTATTATGTTGTTTTTATTGATTGCATTCTGCAAAGTTACTCTTTTTTTTCTGTTCTCCTTCCTCCTATGGCAAAATTATTATCCTTTAACCATGTTAAGAACCACAATTAATATTCCATAACGTATAGCCTTTCCTAAGGCAATGCTTAAGAAAGAAAGGCTCAGGTTGGCTCTCATATATCCCAACGTCACAGACAAAGCGCTGCCTAAAACAGGCAGGAAGCAGAAGAAGCCCATCCAAGCGCCTCTTCCCTGCAGCCACCGCTGTGTCTTTTCTACTTTCTCTTGTTTGACGTGCAGATATTTCTCTATCCACTCTATCTTTCCCAAACTGCCTACCCAATAGTTGAACATACTGCCAAGCACATTTCCTATGGTGGAGCTGACAAATAGAGGCCAGGGACTTAAGCCTGCCAGAAGAAGACCCGCCAACAGCGTCTCGCTACTGAAGGGAAAAACGCTACCGGCAATAAAAGCCGCAATTCCCATTCCCCAATATCCCAGGGGCATTATATATTGTATTAGGGCATCCATAAATTATAATAAGCCATTACGCCGCACAAAAGCAGCGAAAAGATAAAGAATGCGTTACTCAACCAGCTCTTGGAAAGTGCAAAATAATGAGCTATCAGCGGACAAGAGCTGACAAGAAGTAACGACATCGTATTCTGAAATTCTTTAGGCTGCAAGATAAGATACAAGATAAGCAAAATGGTTTGCAAAGTATAGATATAAAGTATCATCCTGATTTTTATCTTATCATTGTATCTGGTCTGCAGATAGTGAAACAAAGCTACCAGACTTAGCAAGATAACGATTCCTGCCGACACCTTCCATGCAAGTGAAATATCCATTATTGCCTGCCATGAAACATCGCTCCACATGAAATGCGAAGTGACAAATCCTAATATATCTTCTGTTTTATCCATTAGGAAACACCATGCGGCCCAACACCAATAAGGCAAAACCAGTCCCAGAAGACCTGCCCAGAATCCGCGCCATGTAAGAGCACGCAAGAACCCTACAAGGTAGATATAATACAGAAGAACCATAGCTGCGAAAACAGGGGCAAAAATACTGCCTATTCCTAAGAACAAAAAGCTATGGAATACCCAAACAGTAGGATTATATAGCTGATAACAGCGGAATAGAAAATCGTAGCTCATAGCCAGACAGACCGCGCAGATGGCAGGACCGCCCAGCGGGTGCATGAATAGCAGGCTGGAGGAAAGCACAAGCCAGGAACTGGCTATCATTCTGCTACGGATGCGGATGATGTGCTGAACATCACTCGTTTCCATACAGATATAGGCGACTAAGGCACACAACACCCAGCCAATGATATTATCTATGGCAAATGACTGCTGAGGCCACCACCATAAGATGGTTGCCAAAATAGCGCAGATTGGCAGAGTGAAAGAACTCCCAGCTACCTTATTCTGAAACCTGTCTTGCCTCAATGTTCAATACACAATGAATCTAAAGGTCTGCACCGATGTCTCTACGGAAGTATTTATCCTTGAACTGAATCTTTTGTGCCTCCGTAAAGCTCTTCTGTAAGGCATCAGCTTTGTTGGCTCCGTAACTGCTGACAGCAATTACACGACCGCCGTTGGTGACAACCTCTTTGTCCTTCAATGCCGTTCCTGCATGGAAGACTACGCTACCTTCTACCTGATCGATACCTGTAATGGGATAACCCTTCTGATAACTACCAGGATAACCACCGCTTACAAGCATCACACAAACGGCGCTACGGTCATCAAACTCAACCTTTCGCTGTGCCAATGTTCCTGTAGCTACGCCCTCAAAGAGATCTACAATATCAGACTTCAATCGCAGCATTACGGTTTCCGTCTCAGGATCGCCCATGCGAACATTATACTCAATAACGTAAGGCTCTGGTTCGCCTGTAGGTGTATTCGTACGGTTAATCAGACCAAAGAAGATGAAACCCTTGTAATCGATACCATCTGCAGCCAATCCCTCCACAGTAGGACGGATGATGCGATCCTCTACCTTCTTCATCCATTCTGTTGTAGCAAAGGGAACGGGACTGACGCTACCCATACCACCAGTATTGAGGCCGGTATCACCTTCGCCGATGCGCTTGTAGTCCTTAGCCTCTGGCAGAATCTTATAATCCTTGCCATCGGTCAAAACAAAGACTGAGCATTCTATACCGCTCATGAATTCTTCTATCACTACTCTGCTGCTGGCATTACCAAACATACCGCCCAACATTTCCTCCAATTCTTTCTCGGCTTCTTCCAGAGTAGGCAGAATGAGTACGCCCTTACCTGCACAGAGGCCGTCAGCCTTTAATACATAGGGAGGTTGGAGAGTTTTAAGGAAAGCCTTACCTTCTGCTAATGACTCACCTGTAAAAGTCTGATAGGCAGCTGTAGGAATATTATGACGCTGCATGAAGCCTTTGGCAAAATCCTTACTGCCTTCCAGCACAGCACCGGCTTTACTGGGACCGATAACGGGAATGTCCTTCAGCTCAGAATCATTCTTGAAGTAGTCATAGATACCTTTTACCAGTGGGTCTTCCGGACCTACCACCACCATCTGAATACGATTCCTCAATACGAAAACCTTGATGGCTTCGAAATCATCAGCTTTTATGTTTACGTTCTCACCAACTGTTGCTGTACCGGCATTACCTGGGGCAATATACAGTTTCTCACATTTCTCACTCTGAGCAATCTTCCAAGCTAAGGCGTGCTCACGGCCGCCACTTCCTAAAAGGAGAATTGGCCCCTCTCCCAAGCCCTCCCCCAAATGGGAGGGATTTTTCCCGTTGTCTATCATATCTTTATTGCTTCGCGTTTTTTAAGTAATCTTCAAAATATTGTGTTATTCTTTCATGCAGATGCACACTCCTGTGACCTGCCATATTGTGCCCCTCACCGGGATAGACGAAGAAATCTGGTTGTGTACCCACCTCGGCGCAGGCATTCAAGAACTGCAGCGCATGCTGAGGAACCACAGTGGGGTCGTTCATGCCGATGATAATCTGCAACTTGCCCTTCAGGTTCTTCGCCTTATTGATGAGACTCGTTTGCTCGTAGCCCTCTGGATTCTGCTCAGGCGTGTCCATGTATCGTTCGCCGTACATCACCTCGTACCACTTCCAGTCGATGACAGGACCACCGGCTACACCAACCTTAAACACATCGGGATATGTAGTCATCAGCGACGTGGTCATGAAACCGCCGAAGCTCCATCCGTGAACACCTATTCTGTCTGCATCCACGTACGGAAGTGTCTTCAGGTAATTGATACCACTCATCTGGTCACGCATCTCCACCTGACCCAGATGACGGAAGGTTGCCTGTTCGAAGTCACGGCCACGATCCTCGCTGCCTCTGTTGTCTATGCTGAAAACGATGTAGCCCTTCTGTGCCATATAGGTATCCCAACTGCGACTGCCCCAGTGCCATGATGCCTCTACGCAATGAGCATGAGGACCGCCATAGACGTATAGCACGACGGGATATTTCTTGTTGGGATCGAAGTCGGCGGGCTTTACGATGCGCCAGTACAGATCAGTCACCCCGTCATCAGCCTTCACGCTTCCACTCTCAAAGATAGGCTGGTACCATCCCTCCCAAGGATTGGGAGCCGTCTGCAACAAGGTGCTCTTACCCGTCTTGGTATTGGTAACAGCGCAGGCACGGGGAACGTCGGGCTCTTGCCAGGTATCCAATACCCAAAGGCCGTCCTCTGACAGTTTGGCCTGATGAACACCCTTTCCATTATCCAGCAAGGTACGCTTCTTGTTCTTCAGGGAAAGCGAATAAATATTGCGCTGTAGGTCGTTTGCCTCCTTTGTTATGATGATGGCACTCTTCGTAGCAGGACAGAAGCCTACAATACTCTTAACCACCCATTTGCCGGAAGTCAACTGTTCCTGCTTCAGGGTATTTTTGTCCATTAAATAAAGGTGTGTAAAGCCATCCTTCCAGCTCCAGAAGATGAACTTGTTGCTGTCCCAAGGCAGGAAGGTGATAGGATGCTGAGGCTCTACGTACTTATCGCTTGTTTCTGTATAGAGAGTCTTTATCTTGTTGCCTGTAGCCACATCGTAGGCATCCAGCGTACAGTAGTTCTGATCGCGATTCAGTTCATACAGGTACAAAGTCTTGTCGTCTGGCCCCCAAGCAATGTTGGTGAAATAGCGGTCTGTAGGGTCACCGACGTTCAGATAAATGGTCTTCTCCGTATCCAGATCGAAGATGCCTATGGTTACCTGATGCGAAGTCATTCCTGCCATAGGATACTTGTCTGGCTCCAACTCTGCTTCACGCTTAAAGGTATTCACCTGTGGATAGTCGGCTACCATACTTTGGTCCATACGGTAGAAAGCCAGCTTCTTGCCATTGTTGCTCCAAAAGGTGCCTTTGTAGATGCCGAACTCATCGCGGTGAACGCTCTTGCCATAGACAATCTCTCGAGAACCGTCTTTAGACAGTTGTACATCATGCCCGTCGGCATATCTTACCCATAGATTATCGTCGCGCAAGAATGCTGCGGCATTGGAGGCCTTACACCATTCCAACAGCCCTCTGGGATTAGGTTTATTCTGTTTCTCGGGCTTCTGATAATCAGAGGTTTTGCCCGTTGCGGGGTCAACCTGTACCGTTTTGTCTCCGTCCTTAAAGATGAGTTTTCCGTCCTGCCAACTATAATTCCAATGTTGGGGAACAGATACTTTGTAGTTCTTGCCGCCAAAGTTCAACTCCTCTAATGTAAACTGTTTCTGTGCCATTGCTTGCGTTGCCAGTATGAGCAAAGAGGCAAATATAAGTTTAATCTTCATCGTTATTGTCGAAATATCTTTTTCCGAATTTGTTACTGCCCCCCTTACGGTCGAATGACTTTTTAGGACCGCGCTCAAAGCTTCTGCCGCCTTCCTTGCGGAAATCTCTACGGTCGCCCTTTCCTTTCTTAAAGTCGCGCCTGTCTTCCCAGTCATCTCTTTTGGGCTTGCGCATTCTCTCCTTGGGGTTCTCCTCCAGTTTGTCCTTGAAATCCCTATGCTGCTTGAAGCGTTTGCGGTCAGCCATCATCTTGCGCTCTTGGGCAGTCTTGATATCGCCACCTTCGGCTCGCATATCGTTGAACTTACCACTGAATATCTGATACTTTCGCAACTCGCACTCCAAACTTCCGTTGTACAATGGTGTACGCAGTGAGGGCTTCAGACCTATCTGGTCAAAGCATTCTTCGCGATAGCTCAATACCCATGCATCATTGTCTATGAACTGGTGCTTCAGTCGTTCGCCTATCATCTTGTAGAGTCCCAACAAGTCAGGAGCAGAGATACGCTCTCCGTAGGGAGGGTTGGTAATAATCACACTCTTCTCCTTGGGTTGTGTAAAGTTGGCAAAGTCCTGCTGTTGAACGGTTATCTCCTTGCTCAAGCCGGCAGCCTTAACATTGGTTGTAGCAATAGCCACAGCATTACGGTTGATGTCGTAGCCATAGATGTGATGTTCGAAGGGATGCTCCTTACTGTCGTCCTCGTAAACCTTGTCAAAGAGTTCCTGGTCGAAGTCGGGCCACTTCTCAAAGGCATATTCTTTTCTATACACACCTGGAGCAATGCCTCGGGCTATCAGTGCTGCCTCGATGGCAATGGTACCGCTTCCGCACATGGGATCTATCAGGTCACACTGGCCGTTCCAACCCGTCAGCATGATGATACCTGCTGCCAGCACCTCGTTCAGGGGAGCTTCCACACTCTCCTGACGATAACCTCTGCGATGCAGACTTTCGCCAGAGCTGTCCAGTGAAAGGGTGCAGTCATACTCTGCCACATGGATGTGCAACTGAAGGTCGGGGTTGTTGATACGGATGTTAGGACGGTTGCCAGTCTTCTCACGAAACTGGTCCACAATGGCATCCTTCACCTTATAGGCCACAAACTTGCTGTGACGGAACTCGTTGCTGAACACCACGCTGTCAACAGCAAAAGTTGTTTCGTTGCTCAGATACGTGGTCCAGTCAATCTCCTTGATAGCATCATACACTTCGTCGGCACTGGTAGCACGGAAGTGCTTGATGGGTTTCAGTATCTTTATGGCAGTACGCAACTGGAAGTTGGCACGGTACATCATTTCCTTATCGCCGGTAAAGCTTACCATGCGTCTGCCTATCTGTATATTGTTGGCACCAAGGTCAGTAAGTTCCTTTGCCAACACTTCCTCAAGACCCTGAAAGGTCTTTGCAATCATTTCAAATTCCATGTTTTTTTGTTTACTGTTTACCGTTGAGCGGTTAATGGTTAGCGAATAATTTTCACTCTTCAAAGTCCTCCCCAATCCTCGGGCCTTACCACGTGGCTCTTGCGTTTCTTAGCCTGAACCAGTTGTTCGCCCGGTTGTGTACTCTCTGTTACCCAAAGGTTACCGCCAACGACAGTACCTTTGGCCAGTGTGATACGTCCCAATATGGTAGCATTACTATAGACAATCACGTCGTCTTCCAATATAGGATGACGGGGCACTCCCTTAATGGGATTTCCCTTCTCATCCAAGGGGAAGCTCTTGGCACCCAATGTCACGCCCTGATAGAGTTTCACATTGTTACCTATGATACAGGTAGCACCTATTACCACACCCGTTCCGTGGTCGATGGTAAAGTGGTCGCCTATGGTAGCAGCCGGGTGGATATCTATACCCGTCTCGCTGTGTGCCATTTCCGTAATGATACGGGGAATAAGGGGCACGCCCAACAAGAGCAGTTCGTGAGCAATACGATAGTTGGTTACCGCCTTAATGACGGGATAGCAACTGATAACCTCTCCATACGATTCTGCGGCAGGGTCACCATTGTATGCAGCTTCCACATCCGTTGCTAAAATGCTTCTGATCTGTGGAAGCTTTTCGATAAAGGACGTTGCCATCTCCTGAGCCTTACGTGCCAGGCACGAACGTTCTCCGTTGCACTCTTCACTCTCGCTGCAGAAACACAGTCCTGCCAGAATCTGCTGCGAAAGCAGCACGTACAGGCGCTCGACGTTCATACCTATGTGGTAACGCAGCGTCTGGCTGTTCAGCGTAGAGTTTCCATAAAAACCAGGGAAAAGGATAGCGCGGCACAAATCAACAATTTCAGACAAAACAGCTCCAGAAGGAAGGGGCTCACCATCATTGTGCTTATGGAATAGGCCACGTAACGAGCTGTTTTCGGACAACTCGGCCACAGTCTGTTCCATCAAGTGATTCAGTGTTGTAGCACTCATAAAATATATAATGTGTCAATAAGTGCTGCAAAGGTACGATTAAGTGAGAGAATTTCCAAATTTATTTGTGTTTTTCCGAAGTGCAACCTATCTTCGAGACTGCGCAGCAAGCTCAAATGTACGAATACTTTCGGGTGTGCGCAAATAATCTGTAGGAAATGTTTCCTAAACCCTCAGGAATATTTTCTTGCGGTACATAATGTACAGAATCAGAAAAAGGATGGTGACGTTGCTTAGTTGGAGGATAAAGTCGTAGTAGTCCCCCACGTATTGTTCCAACCCGAAGAAAAGGGATTTGCTGATGCTCCTGAAACTGACGACGTGACTCACCACGTAGGCCGTGATGCTGTTCATGCCGTAAACCTTCAGCACAGTCAGGTGCTTGTTGTGCCCTAAGCAGTCAATCCAAAGATAGAAGATTCCCATCAGCAGGAAGCAGTAACCGCTGCTAACAAGAACCATAGAACCCGTCCAGATGTGCTTGATAACGGGATGAACCAAGCCCCAGGTCCAACCCAGCGCTACCATCGCGATGCCAATGAGAAGAAGCAGAGAAGCCCTCTCCAAACTCCCCCTTTGGGGGCGAGATTTTTTAGACTGACCATTGGAAAAAGAGCACTCACCCAAAGAGGGAGCGGGGAGGGGGCTGTCCTTTTTCTTCAATATTTGCCCAGCAAGAACACCAGAGAGTACCGTTACCACAAAGTTCAGGCTGCTAAGAATCCACGTATAAGTATAGGAAGCTTTCACCACCACCTCTCCGTCTATCACCTGAGCTGTATCGCGGAAACGTCCTAACACGAGGTTGTCTATCCCTTCTGCCAAGTTGCCGTGAGGCGTGTAATCACCTCCTCCGTAGCCGCCAATAGTAATAAATTCCATCGCGCCCCAGAAAGTTAATAGCAAAGCTATGGCTATGCCAATCTGTGTCTTCCAACTGGTATGCATATAGATGAGGGCGCTAAAGAAATAGCCCACAGCGATAGCTTGCAAGGTATTGGTAAACAAGTAGATGCGATTTGGGTCAAGTGCCAATAGATTGCCTTGCACCATCATGCCGAATAACCACAGAAGCAGTACACGGCGACAAAGACGCCAATACACAGCTCCCTCCCATTTGGGAGAGGGTTGGGAAGAGGGGCGGAGGCTATAAGGTATAGCTACACCTGCCATGAACATGAAGAGGGGCATCACCAAGTCCCAAGGCGAGAAGCCTTCCCACTTCTTATGGGTAAAGCATTCCATAATAGAAGCCATCCATGGCGTATCTATTACCTCTGCCAACTCCTCTATCAGGTCGGAGATGGCAACTAAGCATAATAGGTCGAAGCCTCTCAGGGCATCTAGTGATTCCAGACGGTGTTTCATTTATTGAACATTGATCATTATTATCTCCCCTCGCCCACGGGAGAGGGGGTGGGGGTGAGGCTGCTGGTTATCACAAACAGCTTGTCGTTTCTCCTTACTTTCGTTCCTTCTGTAGAGATGCTGATGCACCAGCCCTTCTTGGCGGTATCCAC
>JAIKYE010000098.1 GCA_024683455.1 Bacteroidaceae bacterium | reverse complement strand
TCGCTTTTCAGAACTCTGAGCAAAACATCCTCGTTATATGTATTATTGGCAAACGAAGCACCCCCAATCGCTGCAAACAGCGCAACGCAAATAAACTTTTTCATTGTTTTTGTGTGTCTTTTCTTCTTGTTTTTGTTTTTTCTTGCAACAAATATACTACTTTCTTACTTTATTCGTCAAACAAAAAGACGAAAAAAATAACAAATACAAAGAAAATAAAGTTTTTTATTAGGCCTAGAAAAATAAACTCTTAGGTTAGGGAATTTTTTCTGCCTAACCTAAGAGGAAAAATCGGCATTCCGCATGATACTAATAAAAAGAATCACTGTTCCGTCATTTGGTTATCATCTTATAGTGTTTTTATATAAAGAAAAAAGCTGACCAGAATTTTCTCTGGCCAGCCTTTTCATATTAGGATTGTGGGATTACTTTACAACACGGAATGGATTGTTCTTTGGGAATACATAGGGGTTGAAGTCATAAGCCCTACCTTCAAGGTTATACGAAAGGGTAGATTATTCAACTCTGCTGACAGAAACGGAAAAACGTATCTTGAAATTAGCAGAGATAAGAATGACGAACGAGGAGATTGCTGATTACCAGAACGTTAGTCTTTCTGCCGTTAAGGCCAGCATAACACGCGTACTGAAGAAACTGGTAGTAAAAAGGGTACACGAGGCTGTTGCCATTGCTCGTAATTTCAGAATAATATAAGGATTTGTAAAACAAGCGCGGGCATCTTTTCGTCACGAAAAAATGCCCGCCAGACTAATCTTTAATCTCTCAAAATTCTTTTTACCTAAAACTAACTAAACGAAATATCTTTTGCTTAACTGCTTTTTCTATAAACAAACAAGTAGTGTACCATCACGGTGCTTACTATTTTTCAGTATGCAAAGTTAATGGATTTCTTTTTGTCACATAAGTTCTTTAGTGACAGATTGTCAGATTTTGCATTTTTCTTGATTTATGTCAATTCCTAAAAAGGAGTTGCCGCTCTGCTCTGAGGTTAAAGTAGTTATCACTGCGTCCAGAAGTAATCGCAAGCGCTCGAAGCAAACGTGTTTTGGCTTATGAGGAATAAAAATAAATCTTTATTTATTTTGTATTCCGCTCACTTAGTCGTAACATTGACTGTCGTCGAAGTTACTCTCGCTCGGATAAAGAAATAAAAAAATGTTTTTATTTCGTTTATCTCTCGCTTATTCGTATCTTTGTCCCCCGAAAAAGAGAATATACATAATTATAAAATGGCAAAAGAGTATAATTTTAGAGAAATAGAGCAGAAGTGGCACCAGAATTGGGTGGCCAACAAGACGTACAAAGTGGTGGAGGATGAGAACCGTAAGAAGTTCTACGTGCTGAACATGTTTCCTTATCCCAGTGGTGCAGGATTGCACGTTGGTCACCCCTTGGGCTATATTGCCAGTGATATATATGCACGTTACAAGCGCCTTCAGGGCTTCAATGTGCTGAACCCTATGGGTTATGATGCTTACGGCTTGCCTGCTGAGCAGTATGCTATTAAGACAGGTCAGCACCCCGAGAAGACTACATTCCAGAATATCGACCGCTATCGTGAGCAGTTGGATAAGATTGGCTTTAGTTTCGATTGGGACCGTGAGGTACGTACCTGTACCCCTGATTACTATAAGTGGACTCAGTGGGCGTTCCAGAAGATGTTTAAGAGCTTCTATGGCCTCACCCCTAACCCCTCTTCCGTGGGCGAGGGGAACCAACAACCCAAGGCACATCCTATTGAGGAGCTGATTGCTTATTTCGAGAAGAAGGGAACAGAAGGGCTTGATGCCTATAATATAGCACAGGGTGAGGAGCTTAGCTTCACGGCAGAGGAGTGGAACAGTTGGGATGAGAAGAAGCAGAGTGATGTGTTGATGAACTATCGCTTGGCCTTTATGGGTGAGACGATGGTGAACTGGTGTCCTCAGTTGGGTACCGTGTTGGCCAACGATGAGGTGGTGAACGGTGTGAGTGAACGCGGCGGTTATCCTGTGGAGCAGAAGAAGATGCGCCAGTGGTGCCTGCGTGTAAGTGCATACAGCCAGCGCCTGTTGGATGGCTTGGAGACCATTCAGTGGAGCGAGAGTATCAAGGAGACGCAGAAGAACTGGATTGGACGCAGCGAAGGTACAGAGGTACAGATAAAGGTGGCTGATCAGGATGTGGACTTCACCATCTTTACCACGCGTGCCGATACTATGTTTGGTGTGACGTTCTTTGTACTGGCTCCTGAGAGCGAGTTGGTGGACAAGGTGACAACACCCGAGCAGCGCGCCGCCGTGGACGAATACATCAAGTATGTGAAGGGACGTACAGAGCGTGAGCGTATGATAGATCATACTGTTACGGGAGTATTCTCTGGTGCTTATGGTATCAACCCCATTACAGGTGACAAGTGTCCTATCTATATTGCTGAATACGTGTTGGCTGGTTATGGTACGGGAGCCATTATGGCTGTGCCTGCGCATGACAGTCGCGACTATGCTTTTGCCAAGCATTTCGATTTGCCCATTATCCCATTGGTAGAGGGCGCAGATGTAAGCAAGGAGAGCTATGATGCCAAAGAGGGTATTGTGATGAACTCTCCTGTGAGCCCAGATAAGAGTGTGAAATATGATGGCGAAAGCCTGAACCTGAATGGTAAGACTATCAAGGAGGCTATTGCCGAAACCAAGCGTTTCGTGAAGGCTCACAAGTTGGGTCGCGTGAAGGTAAACTACCGTCTGCGTGATGCCATCTTCAGTCGTCAGCGTTATTGGGGTGAACCATTCCCTGTATATTACAAGAAAGGTATTCCTACCATGATCCCAGAGGAGTGTCTGCCTATTGAGTTGCCTCAGGTAGATAAGTTCCTGCCTACAGAAACGGGTGAACCTCCATTGGGTAACGCTACTAAGTGGGCATGGGACGAGAAGAACAAAAAGATTGTTGAGAAGAGCCTCATCGATGAGGTAAATGTCTTCCCCATAGAACTATACACCATGCCAGGCTTTGCCGGTTCCAGTGCATATTATCTTCGCTATATGGACCCCAAGGACGATGAGGCTCTGGTAAGCGAGAAGGCTGCTTCTTACTGGCAGAATGTTGACCTCTACGTGGGAGGTTCCGAGCATGCTACAGGTCACTTGATATACAGTCGTTTCTGGAATAAATTCCTCTTCGACTTGGGTGTCAGCAAGAAGGATGAGCCCTTCCAGAAGCTAATCAATCAGGGTATGATTCAGGGTTGGTCAAGTTTTGTTTACCGCCTGCGCAATACCAATAAGTTTGTAAGCTTCGATCTCTTGGACGAACAGTACGATGAGGCTAAGAAGAAGAGCTTCTACTACTATCAGGGTGCTGAGGCCGACCCCGTATATGCCGATATCAGTATGGTTAGTGGCAATATCCTGAATGTAGAGAAGATCCGTGAGTGGACGCCAGAGTTCCGTGATGCTGAGTTCATCCTGAACCAGAATGGGCAGTACATCGTGAGTCAGGCTATCGAGAAGATGTCTAAGTCGAAGTATAACGTAGTGAACCCCGATGATATCTGCGAGAACTATGGTGCTGACACTCTGCGTCTGTACGAGATGTTCCTGGGTCCCATCGAGCAGTCTAAGCCTTGGGATGTAGCAGGTATAGACGGTTGCTTCCGTTTCCTGAAGAAGTTCTGGAGTCTGTATTGGGACAAGGACGGCAACCTGGCAGCAGATGATTCAAAGGCTACTGCTGACAATATGAAGACGCTTCACAAACTTATCAAGAAGGTTACTTCAGATATCGAGGAGTTCTCTTATAATACCAGCATTTCAGCTTTTATGGTGGCTGTAAATGAGTTGTCCGGCCAGAAGTGTCGTAGCAAGCAGGTATTGTCTCAACTGCCTGTGCTGATAGCTCCTTTCGCTCCCCATATAGCAGAAGAACTCTGGGAGGCTTTGGGCAACAAGACCAGCGTATGCGATGCCAAATGGCCAGAGTTCGACGAGAAGTTCTTGGTGGAGAGCAGCGTGAAGTTGGGCGTTCAGTTCAACGGAAAGGTACGCTTTGCTATGGACTTCCCCGCTGATGCTACACCAGACCAGATGGTACAGATGGCTACCTCTGCTCCTGATGCCCAGAAATATCTGGATGGAATGCAGATTGTAAAGACCATTGCCATACCAGGCAGAATTGTAAACATTGTAATAAAGCCTCAGGCTTAAGGAAAAAGAGCGCTATGCCAAAGGTAAATTATCGCAGATTATGGGAGTTCATAGTTGACTTCATGGCCATAAACATCGGAATGGCTGTTTATGCCCTTGGATGGGCAGCCTTCCTGTTGCCCTATCATATCACTACAGGTGGTATGACGGGTATGTTTGCCATCTTGTACTATGTAACAAAGTTCCCGATAGCAGCTGCTGTACTTATCTCAAACGCCATTTTGCTTATTATCGCCTTTAAACCATTGGGTTGGAAGTTCGTGGGTAAGTCGGCATATGCCACCATAGCCCTGTCTTTCTTCTTGGAAATGGGACAACAGTTAATGACCGATGACTCTGGCAGTCTGATGCAAATCTTAGGCGAGGGTCAGGACTCTATGGCTTGCGTTTTAGGTGCCATTCTGAATGGTTTGGGCATTGGCATAGTATTCCTTGCTGGCGGCAGTACAGGTGGATGGGATATTATAGCTGCATTAGTAAATAAGTACAGGAACATCTCGTTCGGCCGAGCTCTGCTATATCTCGACTTCCTGGTGATTGGTTCCTGTTGGCCTATCTTCCACGATTGGCGTATGGTGGTATTTGGTTATGTTACGTTAGCCGTTTATACCTACGCATTGGACATGCTTATCAATAGTGCCCGTCAGGATATTCAGTTTATTATCTTTACCCATAAGCCGGAGGAGATAAGTCAGCGCATCATTACAGAAACGTGCCATAGTGTAACGTTAATGAACGGCGAGGGCTATTACAGCCACCAGGAGATAAAAGTCCTAATTACCATAGTCCACAAGCGTGAATCAGTACAAATTTTGAGAATGATACAAGAGACAGACCCTGCTGCTTTTGTCTCTCAAAGCAGGGCAGAGGGTGTGTATGGTAACGGATTTAAAGCAATAAAGGCATGATAAAGAAACTTACTAAAGCAGATATTTGGGAGATGAGCAAGAACTACTTGCTCATGATGCTGGGTATTGTCATATATGTGATAAGTTACGTTTATTTCTTGCTGCCCTACCAGCTTATCAGTGGTGGTATGAACGGTATCTCTACGCTTATCTACTATACCTTAGGACTGCATCCCAGTATGACGTATCTGGTTATGAATGTCTTCCTGATACTGTTGGGCGCCAAGATAATGGGGTGGAGGTACAGCTTGAAGACTGTCATAGCCATTCTTATAATATCTTTTCTGATAAATATTTTCCAGCAAGGGATAACTTCTGTGGATGCACAGGGGCATGAACACTTGATGCACATCGTGGGCGATCAGAAATTCATGGCTTGCGTGATAGGTGCTCTTATGGAGGGATTGGGACTGGCTCTGGTTTTCCTGTCAGGCGGAAGTACCGGAGGTATTGATATCATAGCCAGCAGCATCAACAAGTTCTGGAATATCTCCTTGGGCCGTCTGATGCTCTGTATAGACCTTGCTATCATTGGTAGCAGTTACATTATCTCACACAACCTGGAGACGGTGGTTGTGGGTTACCTGACCATGCTTATCTCTATGTTCTTTCTGGATTATGTCATTAATGGTCTCAGACAGAGCGTTCAGTTTATTATTGTCAGCGACAAGTACAATGAGATTGCCACTCAGGTGAATGAGCAGATGGAGCGTGGTGTGACTGTCCTTTATGGTGAAGGCTTCTATAGTAAGGAAAAGCGCCAGGTGTTGCTTATCCTGGCTAAGAAATATGAGAGCCGTGCACTCTTTGCCCTTATCAGGCAGATAGACCCCAGAGCCTTTGTGTCCATGGGTAATGTAGAGGGTGTCTTTGGCGAAGGATTTGACAAGATAAAGAAATGAGAGAACTTGTAATGGCCACCAACAATGCCCATAAGTTGGAGGAGGTAAGGCAAATCTTGGGTAATGAGTTTCTGGTTAAGGGATTGGCAGAAATAGGTTGTCATGAGGATATTCCAGAGACGTCAGACACGCTGGAAGGTAATGCTCTTCAGAAGGCCAGATATGTACACGACCATTACGGAGTGGACTGCTTTGCCGACGATACAGGCTTGGAAGTAACGGCTCTTGAGGGTGCTCCTGGTGTTTATACTGCCAGATTTGGAGCTATGAACGGTTATGGCGAAAGTCACGACGCGGATGCTAACATCCAGTGCCTGTTGGATAAGCTGGAAGAGGCAGAAGACCGTGGTGCACGTTTTCGTACCGTTGTTGCCTTGGTAAAGAACGGAGAAGAGCATCTCTTCGAGGGAATTGTCGAGGGTGAAATACTGACGCAGAAGGTTGGTGAAGGTGGCTTTGGCTACGACCCAGTCTTTGCTCCTATCGAAGCCAATGGATTGGCATTCGCCCAAATGGCGGCAAAAGAAAAGAATGCTATCAGCCACAGAGGAAGAGCCATTACCAAATTGGTTGAATTTTTGAAGAATAATTAATCATAAGCATTGCTCATATATGAAGAAGTCATCATTCCTGACAGTATTGTTGTTCCTTGTTGTTTGCAATTGCCTGCAAGCAGCACAAATTGGTTCTTGGAAGGTTTACCTTAGTTACCACAATGCACAGAAGAGTGTGGCAGTCGGGAAAACCATCTATACGGTGGCAAACGGTGACCTTTTCTCATATAATACAGAGGATACCGAGGTTAGGACCTATGACCACCTGGGTGTCCTGAATGATGTTGACATCGTAGATATAGGCTATAGCCAGGAGGCAAAGAGGATTATCCTCGTTTATTCTAATTGCAACATTGACTTGTTGGATGCCGATGACAATGTTCTGAATCTTCCTGCATTGAAGGAAAAGTCTATCTTCGGAAAAGAGATAAGCGGCATGTGCATCTATGGCTCTATGGCTTATCTTTCTACGGGATTTGGCTTTGTGGAAGTGGACATGAAGGAGGGCGTCTTTAAAAACACATACCGCTTGGGTTTTGAAACCAAAAGCGTTGCCGTAAATGCAGATAACATTTATCTCGCTACCACAACTGGCTTGTTCAGATGCTCCAAGAAGGATAATATGCAGGATGTCGCTAACTGGAAGAAACATCATGGATTTATCGATTGGAGCAAAGTGATGTTTCACGGAGACCAACTGTTGGGCGTACGTCTGGATACACTCTATATGATAAATGCACAAAAGGCTTTTACGATAGAGAAGGCTTGCAAAGATAAGAGTACAGTTGGTTTCTTGTGTGAGGCAAACAATCAGCTCTTTTGGGGAACGGCAGATTATATCCGCTATGCCACGACGTTACCGGACTACACAGAAATAAAGGAGCCTAACACTTGGAGCAATGTAACTTTCTTGGGCGGTACCTATTGGGTAAGTGACCAGTATAAGGGACTTCAGGGCTATAAGATAAACGATAAACAGCTACAGGTAACTGTACCCTCGATTATTCCCAACAGCCCGGTGCGTAACCTTTCCTATAGGTTGAATTGGGTGGGAAACCGTCTGCTTGTAGCCGGAGGTATCAATACATCTCGGGGCATCTTTAATAAGCCCACGGCAATGACCTATGAAGATGGCAAATGGACAATCTTTGAGGAGATGACGGATATTCCAGAAAAGTACAAGAGAATAAATCTGGCAAACACAACGGATTTGGTACAAGACCCTAATGACCCATCACACCATTTTGCATCTCTGCATAGAAACGGACTCTTTGAGTACTGGGACGGCAAGTTCGTAAGATTCTATACTTGCGATAACAGTCCGTTGAAAAGCGTTATGCCCATGAGTATGTATTACATGAATTATGTAACATGCGCAGGACTGAAATATGACCCAGACGGGAACTTGTGGATGCTGAACTCCAATACAGACTCCGTCCTGCATGTGATGCGTCCAGACGGGAAATGGTATTCCTTGTATTGTGAGCCTATTGACCACTCTTCTATTTGTGATAATCTCCTTATACACAGTTCTGGATTGGTTTTCTTAAACAGCCGAAGCGATCAGAAGAAAGGTATTTTCTGCGTAGATACCAAGGGAACACTTGGCAACAATAAAGACGACAAATGTGTCTTGCATCAGGAAATCATAAATCAGGATGGAACCGTCTATACACCAGACGAATTTTACGGACTCTGCGAAGATCTTGATGGAAAAATATGGTTTGGAACCAGATTGGGACTTTTTGTGATTGACGACCCAACTACTGTGTTTGACAAGAATTTCCGTTTTACACAGGTCAAGGTAAACCGTAATGACGGAAGCGGTTTGGCAGACTATCTGTTGAGTGGTTTGCCAGTAACCTGTATGACTGTAGATGGTGCCAATCGTAAGTGGATAGGTACGCAGAGCAATGGCGTTTTTCTGATTTCTGCTGATGGACAGGAAACCATTCATCATTTCACAACAGCAGACTCCCCCTTGCTAAGTGATGCCATACAGGATATTGCTGTTAATCCAATAACAGGTGAGGTAGCCATTGGAACAGAAAAAGGATTGTGCAGTTATATGAGCGATGCCATAGATGCAGCAGAAGATCTGGTGAAGGAAGATGTTCTTGTTTATCCCAATCCTGTAAGATCTGACTATACGGGTCCTATTGCCATTAAAGGTTTGACCATGGATGCTGAAGTGAAGATTTTAGGTCCTACAGGCCAGTTGGTATGGAGCGGTGTTTCATCAGGCGGCCTTGTTACTTGGAACGGTTGCAACATGGCAGGAAAGCGTGTAGCTTCCGGTATCTATCATGTGGTAGCAAACAACAATGCGGGCAACAAAGCCATTGTCACCCGCATCGTTATCATTAAATAATGTATTTAGAATCGATAGCCGACAGTAAAACTGAAGTTGAAATTGTGAACTTTGGGTAGGGAAATACCTGTCTGGTCGAAGAATCTGTCGCGCAAACTTGTGCGATAGATATCTGCCAAGCCCCAGTCGGCGCCAATCATAAAATTGTAACGCTGTTCGTATTCAGCGCC
>JAIKYE010000065.1 GCA_024683455.1 Bacteroidaceae bacterium | reverse complement strand
AGATAATATATAAATGAAGAAAATGTTTTTTCTATTCGTCATCTGCTTCATGACGATTGGATGTGACAGAGATACGATGTCAACCATATTCCCCGAAATAGAATCATTCTACAAAGAATCATGCAGCTGGAATAATGTGGAAAAAGATAGCCTTGAAAGATTCGTTGTCAAGGTAAGGGGCTTTCTAAATGAAAAGCCTGAGGCTCGGAAGGATCCATTGTTGCCCAAGATTCAGGAAAAGGTAAACACTGCTTCACAACGTTTCACGATTGAGGTAGATACCGCGTGGGCGGGCGATACCTTAATATACTTCTGAGATGTACGGCATCATAGACTGCGATAACTGTTACGTAAGTTGTGAGCGAATATTTCACCCAGACTTGAACGGAAAGCCTGTTGTTGTTCTTTCGAACAATGACGGCTGTGTTGTCGCACGCTCTAATGAAGCCAAAGCATTAGGTATCAAAGCCGGAATCCCATACTTCAAGATGATGCAGCAATGGCCTGACAAGGATATAGCCGTATTCAGCAGTAACTATGAGCTATACGGCGATCTGACGGGGCGAGTTGTTGAAATCATTAAGCAGGAGGCTCCTGCATACTTTAGATATTCCATTGACGAATGTTTTGTATACTGGAATGGCGACGATGGTGTGAACCTAAAGGAATGGGGCGAGGATCTGCATAAGAAAATCAAGAAATGGGTGGGCATGCCGGTTAGCATTGGTTTAGGCCCGACAAAGACCTTGGCGAAACTGGCCAGCCACTTTGCCAAGAAGTACCCGGGCTACAAACATTGCTGTCTGATTGACTCTGAGGAAAAGCGTCTGAAGGCTCTGAAGCTTTATCCTATTGAAGAGGTTTGGGGCATTGGTCGGCGCTATGCTGCACGGCTGCAATCCCTTGGGGTAAAGACGGCATACGACTTTGCTCAGCATCATGGCAGTTGGGTACAAAGTACATTCCGCAATATCGTTATCTATCGCACTTGGCAGGAACTGAACGGTATAGACGCTGTGCCCAATGAAGAGATGGCCAAGAAGAAAAGCATCTGTACCAGTCGTAGTTTCAATGGCATGATCACGGAACTGGATGACATCCGTACCCATGTGGCCAACTACGCTGCCCGTTGTGCTGAGAAACTGAGGAAGCAGGACACCGTAGCAAGCATAGTTGCCGTATTCCTGAACACCAACTTCTTCCGCGAGGACTTGCCCCAATATTGGAATTTCCAAGAGAAGCGCCTGACAGTCGGCACCAATAGCACCATAGACATAGTGAAAGCTGCCACTGAGATATTGCACGAAATCTATATCCCTGGCTATCACTATAAGAAGGCTGGCGTAATCGTTATGGGCATATCCCCTACCTCACCTCAGCAGTTGGATCTCTTTGACTATAATGCCAAGGATTACGACAAGAAGAAACGACTGGACAAGGCTATGGACCAGATTAACAAAATCAATGGGTCCGAAACCATTGTCCTTGGCAGTCAGCAATACACTAAAGGCAAAGGCGAAAAAGCAGAAGTCTTTGCCAATGCCATTAAGCACGACCATAAGAGCAAGAACCCAACAACACGATGGAGTGATATTATCAAATTGAAGTAACTTTCAGAGTACCTACCGTTTTGCTATCATGTGATAGAAGAAAAGGGATACTGTAAGGCTGAAGATAATCCAGGCAAAAGGATTATGCGGCATAAATATAACGGCAAGTATTCCATCAATAGCAAGAATCATCAGAATATGCAAGAAAGGAGTAAGCAGGAAGGGGTGATTTGAAAGTTTCTCTGCTAACATAAAGACAAGCGTTCCTCCTAAAACGAGTAAGGCACCACACATCAGACTCATATAAGTGAAACTATTTTGTGCACCCTCACTAAGGGGAGCCAACAGATTCGCTATACGCGGTGTGAAAGTAGCAATTATATGTATCACACCCATAAGAACAATGCCAGCCGACAGGGATTTATATATCATTTTGTTCATAGTCTTTTTCATTTAGCCTTAAAATCCTCTACAAAGATACAAAATAATTTGAAAAATGAGGAATAGAGAATGGGATTAAAGTGCCTAAAATAAAAAATACCTCTAAGGCAAGTGCCAAAGAGGTGTTTTCATAATAGTTAAGATTAACCATTCAAATTAACCTAATGAAAATTTATTAACCATATCCACATCGTGCTTCACAGCACTATATCGTAACAAATGTTATTGTTTTCTATGTGCAAAGGTACTATAAAAATTGAGAATTGACAATTGAGAATTGAGATTTTTTCGGAAAAACATATAATTGGATTCTACATCACACCTCCAGAATCAACCATTCCTCCAGAGTAATCACTTTGGGGGAATTTTTCTGCCCCTATGAACAGCGTGTCGAAGGCATCTGTGCCGTCGGTGCGGTGTTCTAGCAGGTCTTCTTCAGATTCGGCCAGTTTCTCCCCACCCTTATTCTTATGGAACCCGTTGCGCCCACGGGTGACACCAGCTGACTGAATAGCCAGAATAAGGTCATCGTTATTCTGACGATTAAAGAAAGGCATGAGGCGCTGCTTCCCTTGGAAAGCCTGATTGATGAGCAGGTACTTCTCATCATGGCGCATCGGATTACCGAGATACACGTCAATGACCTGCCATCCGTGACGTTCAAACTCATGGATGATAACCCAACGGAAATCCTGATCGTTTACGGCATAGTTGGAACCCAAGGCT
>JAIKYE010000052.1 GCA_024683455.1 Bacteroidaceae bacterium | reverse complement strand
CATCGTTAACAATCCCTCGTGACTGGCCGTGTATTCGGCTGCCAGAACAGCACCCATAGCAAAACCGCGACGGTTGTGAGCATCGTGGGTGATAGTAATCATATCCTCGGGGGAATCGTATGTTATGGTATGAATACCGGGAACTTCCTTCTGGCGGATATCATCAATGCGCAGTACTTCGGGCTTTGTCTCATGCAAGCCCCAACGCTCCTTACGGTCTAGATTCTCAATAATCTGCTCAGCCAATGTGATGGCAGTACCAGAGGGAGCATCCAGTTTGTGCACATGATGGGTCTCCACCATATTCACATCGTACTGGTCGAACTGATTCATAATCTTTGCCAGATACTTGTTCACAGCACCAAAGATAGCAACACCCACGCTGAAATTGCTGGCCCAGAAAAGCGTCTTACCCTCTGTGGTACAAGCCTTGCGCACCTCGGCCTCGTGGTCCTTCATCCACCCTGTACTGCCGCTTACCACTTTGACACCAGCCTTCCAAGCTTTC
This sequence comes from Bacteroidaceae bacterium, assembly GCA_024683455.1. Lineage (GTDB taxonomy): Bacteria > Bacteroidota > Bacteroidia > Bacteroidales > Bacteroidaceae > Physcousia. The sequence goes on along the minus strand of JAIKYE010000052.1, from coordinate 6,726 downwards.
AGATAATTATCATATGCAGTCCAAGGGGTTGTGAATTCTATGGCTACATCTGCACTGGCAAAAGCCGCAGACTCAAATTCTTCCTGATTGTTGATATCAATGATGCTAACAATCTCATGACCTCTGGAGACGGCAATCTCCTCTATCATTCGGCCCATCTTGCCGTATCCTATCAATGCTATTTTCATACCTTATAATATATTTCGCGTGCAAAAGTACAGATTTTACGCCGAAAATCACTACTTTTGTATATAAAATTAAGTTAATGCGGATTGTAACGTATGGAAAAGCTACTCCACTACGTGTGGAAACATAAGATACTTCCTCTAAAATCACTCCTCACCACAGATGGGCGTGAGGTTGAAATTATTGACCCCGGATTGCACAATGCCAACCAAGGACCGGATTTCTTTAATGCAAAACTGAAGATTGGAGGCACCCTATGGGCTGGCAATGTGGAGTTGCATCTGAAGTCCTCCGATTGGTTTAAACATGGACATGACACGGATCCTGCATATAACAATACCATACTACATGTTGCACAGACCATAGACTGTGAGGTAATAACAGAAGATGGGAACCATCCGCCTCAGCTACAATTGGATGTTCCTGCCCATCTGTATCAGAACTACCAGACCCTATGTCAGACCGACGAATATCCCCGCTGTCATAAGATTATTCCTTCTATCCCCTCGATGAAGGCTCACATGTGGATGGATGCCTTATTGGCCGAACGAATGAAAGAGCGGGCTCTGAAGGTACAAGAAAGAGTAGACAGGCTGAATGGCGACTGGGAGCAAGCCACCTTCATCACACTGTGTCGTAACTTCGGCTTCGGACTGAACGGAGACACCTTCGAGCATTGGGCTATGACGATTCCCTTACAGGGCATCGGCAAACATAGAGACAATCTGTTTCAGATAGAGGCCATATTCTTAGGTATGGCAGGACTGATAGACGATGCAGCACAGGTGAAAAGTGCAGAGATGGCAGAGAAGTGGAGGCGTGAGTTCGGTTTCCTCTCTCACAAATTCCAATTATCGGAACCCATGAAAGCCCGCGACTGGAAGTTCCTTCGTACCCGTCCGACAAACTTTCCGCACGTTCGCATTCTGCAGATAGCCGAGTTGTATCATAGTGGAAAAGCACAGATGTCGGCCCTTACAGAAGCAAAGGATATCAAGGAATTACACAGAATTCTGGGCATAGGAGGCACATCGGCCAAAAGCCGCAACCTGATTATCATCAACACCATAGTGCCGCTGCTTTATGCCTATGGTACCCATCGGTCTGATGAAAAGCTCATCCAAAAGGCTATCGCACTACTTGAAGAACTACCTGCCGAGGACAACTATATCCTGCGGCAATGGAAGGCGTGCGGACTGAGCGTAGAAAACGCTGCCGACAGCCAAGCGCTGATACAACTGAAACGTGAATACTGCGACCGCAAGGATTGCCTTCGCTGTCGCTTTGCATATGAATTCCTGAAGAAAATTGAAAGTTGAAAGTTGAACGATAAAATGAAATACGTATACGAACTGAAGATGAAGGTACGCGACTATGAGTGCGACCTTCAAGGCATTGTCAACAATGCCAACTACCAACATTACACCGAGCATACCCGTCACGAATTCCTGCTGCAGGCCGGCATCAGTTTTGCCGATATGCACAACCGCGGCATAGATGCCGTCGTGGCCCGTTTGACTATGGCCTTTAAGGTTCCTCTTCGTAGTGGGGACGAATTTGTAAGTCGCCTCCGTATCAAGAAGGAAGGTATCCGCTTTGTATTCTATCAGGATATTTTCCGCCTGCCCGACGAGACAATGGTGCTTCGCAGCCAGATAGATACCGTATGCGTGGTTAACGGGCAACTGTCTGAGTGTCCCGAACTGGAAGCTTTGTTGGAACCTTATCTCGAGAAAGCATGACGGAACAGGAAACCCTTTATGCCATCGCCTTATCGTTTGTTCCACGCCTGAATCTTCTGAACAGGAAATTGCTGTTCGAGAAGATGGGGACGGCTACCGAGATATTCGAGCAACGTCATAACCTCAGGGACATCTTTCCCGATGCCAACAAATCTACACTGGAGGCGCTGGCTATGATGGATACTCATCTGAAAAGGGCAGAAGAAGAACTTGCCTTTGCACAGGCCGGCCACATTCAGTGTATCGGTTATAACGACGAGAACTACCCAGCCCGCCTGCGCGAATGCCCCGATGCACCCATTCTGCTTTACTACAGAGGAAATGCTTCTCTTAATTCCCAACACATCATCAGTATGGTGGGAACACGGCAGATTACTCCGTACGGAAAAGATCTCTGCCACACGTTTGTAAAGGAACTCAAACAGTTTTGCCCCGATGTACTGGTAGTTAGCGGATTGGCCTATGGCGTGGATATTCACTGCCATCGTGCTGCGCTGGAACAGAATATGGATACTGTAGGCGTACTAGCACATGGGCTCGACCAAATATATCCTCGTTTTCATCGCGACACGGCCGTTCAGATGGTTCAGCAGGGAGGACTGCTCACCGAGTTCCCCTCGCGCAGCAATGCCGACAAAAGGAATTTTGTGCAGCGCAACCGCATCGTAGCAGGAATGGCCGATGCCACCGTTGTGGTGGAAAGTGCCAAGAAAGGCGGCTCACTCATTACAGCAGAAATCGCAGAGAGCTACGGACGCGATATTTTTGCCTTTCCTGGGCGAATCGGAGACACCTACTCTGAAGGTTGTAACAATCTGATAAAAACCAATCGTGCCGGCCTCATCACCTGTGCCGAGGACTTTGTGAAAGCAATGGGATGGGAAACAGAATGCGATCTGAAGAAACAGCTGAACGAAGGGCTACAGCAAGAACTCTTCCCCAACCTCACCGAGGAGGAACTACGCATAGTAAAAGCATTAGAGGGAGCAGACAGCAAACAAATAAACATCCTTGCCATAGATACAGCCCTGCCCATAGGCAAACTTACCAGCCTACTTTTCAATTTAGAGATGAAGGGAGTGGTACGCTTGCTTAGCGGAGGCTGTTACCGGTTGGCTAAATAAGCCGAGATATTATTAAGGCAGAGCGGGCCGCGGGCGTCTGTTACAGAGATCCTGATGGCCGTCGCTTCTACAGAGGGGAATCGGAGGATACGCTTATAACCGATAGTGGTTGTTGGCTCGCCTGCATCTATCATCTGCCATTTCCCGTCAACGAGAGCTTCGGCCGTGAAGGCTTTCACTCGCTGTCCCAATAAGATATACTCCTGCAACAGCAGGCGGTTCACCTTTGTTGGCTTCTTGAAGGTAAAGGTCACCGAGCCCGTATTCACGCCATCAGGCGTTGCCCAATAGGTGTCCCATTTGCCATCTGTCAGATTCTTGACCGCGAAATTCTTGCCTCTTGTGCTGCTGGCCGTAACCTTTGTTTTACGCAGCAAATCCACTTTCAGGTCCTCCTCTATCATCTGACGGAAGGCTACCACATTGGCGCTGTCTATGGCATTCACCCTTCCTTCGCGATCCACAGGGAAATTCAGCAGGAACGTAGCATTTCGGCCCACCGTTTTATAGTATAAATCCACCAGTTGCTCTGGCGTCTTTACCTTCGAGTCCTCCTCAGGATGATAGAACCATCCCGGGCGGATAGAGACATCGCACTCAGCGGGAATCCATGTATCGCCATCGGTTTGTCCTTGCTCCAGGTCCTTCTTGTGGGGATAGCCCGGATAGACATCATTCTTGCGCAGGAAAGCCCAATTGGTGGTACCACCCTCTCCCCTCTCGTTACCAACCCAACGGCAACCGGGACCGCCATCGCTGAAGATGATAGCCTCGGGTTGGTGTTCCAGGATTATGGAGTGAATCTTTGGGAAGTTGTAGTAGTTGCGTCGGTCTATCTTACGCTTCTCTTTGGCTCCGCCATAATAGCCGTCACCACCATTGGCACCATCCAGCCAAACCTCAAAGAGAGGTCCGTAGTTCGTGACGAGATCCGTAAGTTGCTGATGATAGTAATCCACGTAGGCCTGACGTCCGTACTCGGCATGATTCCTGTCCCAGGGCGACAGATAGACACCCATCTTCAAGTCGTATTTGTCGCAGGCCTTACGGAGCTCTGCCAGCATATCCACCTTGCCGTCCTTGTTCTTAGGACCGTCGTAACTGGATTTGGTAATGTTATATTCCGTCAGCGGACTGGGCCACATCGCAAACCCGTCGTGATGCTTGGCAACGACTATCACGCCCTTCATACCAGCCTGCTTGAAGGTCCGCACCCATTGCTCCACATCCATACGGCTGGGGTTGAACGTCTTGGGGTCAGCGTCGCCATACCCCCATTCTTTGTCCGTAAAGGTGTTCAGTCCATAATGCACGAAGGCGTAGGTCTCCATCTTCTGCCACTCCACTTGCTTAGGCAAAGGCAGAGGACCAATTGGTTCGGGAGCCGTATTCTGTGCCTGAACTGATAACGCAAGGAAAAAACAGAGGCCCCCTCCGACTCCCCCTTTAAGGGAGTGTTTTATTAGAAATGACAATAAATTCATGAGTATAACATTTTAACTTCCCCTCTTCTAGCACTCCTCCAAAGGGGGAGCGGGGAGGGGGCTTTAAACCTTCAAGAACACTTTCTTCCGATACATGAAATACATAAAGAGCCACAACACCAGCATATAGCCAAGCGTATCTGCTACATCGTAATACTGCTCTGGCAGAAGACTGACGACACCTTCGAAGAGGCGATGGTTCAGTTTGGAGAAATCGATGAATCGGGGCGCCATGTAGATGAGGATGGAGTTCATACCAATCACCTTGAAGTAGAGGTCCCACTTCTTCCAGCCAAGCACATCTATTATGTAATAGAACAAGGCAAACATGATGAGCGAGTAGCCAGCCACAGCCAGCACGAAGGAACTGCTCCACAAAGCCTTGTTGATGGGATAGAAGGTATTCCATCCTGCACCCAGCAAGGCAAATACCACACCTGCCCCAAAGAGTACGAGAGCTGTCTTGTTGGTTGGCTTATTGCGCTGCACGAAAACACCCGTCAGCATTCCTAACATTGCCGTACAGATAGCAGGCAGAGTAGACAGCAGGCCCTCGGGGTCGTAGTCAGGCTTGTAGCAATGAGGACCAAGGAGCGTGCGGTCGATGTAGCAGGCAATATTGCCTTCGCGTGTCAGCGGGTCGATACTGGGATCTACGCCCGGCGCATGCACAAAGGCCGAAACCAGCCAATAACCTATCAGAATAACTGGAATCACAGCAATCTTAGGCCACAATTTCTTACCCGTTGCCGTAAAGATAAAGGCGGCAAACATCCAAGCCAGACCGATGCGTCCCAATACGCTGGGCCAGCGAAGCGTCTCGAATTCGAACTTCAGGAAACCGCTGACTACCAGACCTAAGAACACAAGGATAAGACCTCTGCGCAGAATCTTCAGGTAGATACTGGTCATAGACTTGCCTTTCTCCTGCTGCTTCTGTAGCGAGAAGGGGAAGGAAATACCTGCTATAAAGAGGAACAGCGGAAAGATGGTATCGTGATGCACCAATCCGTCCCAGGGAACATGCTCCATCTGTTCGGCAATGGCCTGCCATGCTGCCGAATCGGGGAACAAAGCCGCAACAGCCGCAATCAAAGTTGCGCCACCGGTAATGAAAAACATGTCGAATCCTCTAAGGGCATCCAACGACTCAAGACGGTTGTTTGTGAGTTTTGTTTGCATTGTATTAGCGTTAATTGTGTGATTTTAGTCGCAAATATACGAAGATACAAGAAAAAACGCTATCTTTGCTCCAAAAAAATAAGAGAATATGCAATATTTTATACGTCTGAGCCGATGGCTCGCTGGCAATGCGTCCCTGTTCATCATTGCCATAGCCGTGTTGACATTCTTTGTGCCCGATCTCTTCCTGTGGGTCAGGGGAACCACACAGACCGTTATCCTGGGCATTATCATGCTAACCATGGGACTTACCCTCACCACCAACGACTTCCGCATCCTTGCCCGTCGCCCCCTGGATATACTGATTGGCGCCTGCGCCCAGTTCTTCATCATGCCCTGCGTGGCATACGTGCTAGTGAAGGTCTTCCATTTGGAGCCTGCTTTGGCACTGGGCATCCTGCTGGTAGGTTGCTGTCCGGGTGGTGTGAGCAGCAACATCATGTCGTACCTCTGTCATGGCGATGTTGCCTTCTCCGTGGGTATGACCTGCGCCTCTACCCTACTGGCCCCTGTGATGACTCCCTTGCTGATGGAGATAACGGCTGGCGAGATTATAGAGATTGATGCCATTGGGATGTTCCTGAATATCCTGATAGTGACCATCATACCCGTTGGAATCGGATGTTTCCTGAACTATACCTATTCCAAGAGCAAGCACTTCCCCACCATACAGAGCCTGATGCCAGGACTGAGCGTAATCAGTTTGGCTTGCATAGTAGGTGGTGTTATCAGCACCGTTCACGATAGTTTGATAGCACGTGGCCTCTGGCTCTTCCTATGGACCTTTGCCGTGGTCTTCTGTCACAACACACTGGGTTACATACTGGGGTATATGGCAGGAAAGACTGCTGGCTTCAACAAGGCCAAGAAGCGCACCATCAGCATCGAGGTTGGTATGCAGAATGCCGGTCTTGCCACCGTCCTTGCGGGCAACTTCTTTGCAGCCCAGCCCCTTGCCGTTCTGCCCTGCGCCATCTCATGCGCCTGGCACAGCATCAGCGGCACCAT